>NZ_VOYN01000120.1:0-1510 GCF_013420275.1 Acinetobacter sp. YH01020 | reverse complement strand
CCTAAAATCTTTTTTCTGTACTTAGTGATAAATACTAAATGTACATGTAAATTAAAGGCTGAATGTCGGTTTTTGTATATTTCTGTCATTGTTAAATGGCTTATTCGGTGATAATATATCACATATTACCACATACACACTCATTTATGAAAATCAACAAGGCGTACAAATTTAGGCTTGAGCCTAATGCAGAACAGGAACTTGTTTTAAACAAGTTGCTTGGCTCTGCACGTTTTGTTTGGAATCAAATCCTAGCCATTTCATTTGAAATGCTTGCTAAAAATGAACGCATTAATAAAATTAATTTGGTTAATAAAATCCCTGAACTACGCAAAAAGCCTGAGTGTGCTTTTTTAGAAAACAGTTCAAATGGTGTTTCACTTCAACAAAAAGTTCGGGATCTTGGTGATGCTTGGGGTAAATTCTTTGATAAAAAAGAACAAGCCAAGTTAAAACAAAAGCCTTTTAAGCCTAAAAAACCAAAATTCTTTAAATTAGCTGATGGTAGTGAAGTTCAACTTAGACCACTTATGCCACGATTTAAGAAGAAATCAGATGGTTATGATTCAATTCGTATTGTTCAATTTAATCGATATTGTTGGGTTAAAGGCAACCAAGTAAAATTACCTAATGATATTGGTGTTGTGAAATTCAGAAAATCACAAGATATTTCAGGTGAGATTAAAAACGTCACAATCTCAAAGCATGTCGGTAAGTGGTATATTTCTTTTGGTGTTGAGAACACAATAGAACATCCCATCCACCCATCAAAATCAGCCATTGGTGTTGATCTTGGCATCAAAAAATTGGTGACAACCTCAACAGGTCAGGTATTCGACCCGATCAATAGCTTTAAAGCCAATCAAGTGAAGTTGGCTAGACTTCAACGCAAATTGAAGAAGAAAACTAAATTCAGTGAAAATTGGAAAAAACTTAACTCAAAGATCAATAAATTACACCATCATATCGCCAATATTCGACATGACTACTTGCACAAAGTCACGACAACTCTCAGCAAAAACCACGCAATGATCGTAGTTGAGGACTTAAAAGTAGCCAATATGTCGAAGTCAGCAAGCGGAACAATTGAGAAAAAAGGAAAGAATGTGAAAGCCAAATCAGGCTTAAACAAATCAATCCTAGATCAAGGTTGGTCAATGCTTGTGGGTATGTTGGATTACAAGCAACAATGGCGAGGTGGTTTACTCGTTAAAGTTGACCCCAAATATACAAGTCAGACTTGTAGCTCATGCGGTCATGTTGCAAAAGAAAACAGGCTCACTCAGGCAAACTTTAGCTGTTTTGAGTGTGGCTTTAGCGAGAATGCGGATATAAACGCTTCTCGTAACATTTTGGCGGTGGGACACACCGTTTTGTCTGTGGAGGGAAGATGCGGTAAAGGTCGCCCTTTGAAGCAGAAAGCAAGCGAAATCCGCAAGGAAGTCACCTAAAAGCTTTTGCTTTTAGAATCCCCCACTTGAGCTAGTCGAAAGTGGTGGGAGTATGTCAA
>NZ_VOYN01000119.1:0-1567 GCF_013420275.1 Acinetobacter sp. YH01020 | reverse complement strand
TGGAGCATACCATTGCGTAGCAGGATCAAACCAAATGGCAATATTTCCGCGACTCATGAGTGCTCGGTTATATGCGGGCCAATTGGTTGTGCGATAGATTTTGTGTGTAGGCTTCTTCATTTGAAAAATATATCGCTGAAAAAGCCTTTACAGATAGGTTTGTGCAACAAAGCCATAGTAACATAAAAAATTAAGAAATTTAAGGGAGTTGATTGCATGATTAAGTTTGAGGATATATTTTACACTTAATGGGTTGTTAAAAGGAATTGTTTTTTATTTTCTATATCTGGGGCATATTATATTTTGAATTGGTGTTTATTAGGTTTTATTAAAGATGGTGTGTTTGGGAAAAAATTCAAAAGGTTTAAATGTTGTGAATAAAGTAATAATGCTTATTCTTATTGGTCTTCAATTTAGCGCGTGTGTTGAAAATAAGGTTGTGAACGGTGTTGATGTTGATCGAAAAGAGGTACAAAATGAGTTAAAGTTAGTAAGAGAGTATGTTGGTGAACAGAAGAATAAACTACCTGTGAATGTAGATAATTATACTAGATGGGTGGATTTTAAATTTTCTGATAATAAATTAACCTATATTTACATGGTTTCATTTGAAAGTATTAGTGATTATCAGGCGGCTGATATGAGGAAATATTATTATTCTAAGCCAAAGATAGATGAAATTTGTGAATCAATTGCTATCTTATCTAATTTGGATATTGTGTATGAGTATAAATATGTTAATTTAAAAAACAAGGAATTGATTACAATTCCATTTAATAAAAAGATATGTGATATTTAATTATGTTTTTTTTGAAAGGTATAATTTTGGTTTTATTTTGAATTAAGATTGTAATGAAAAAATTTGAATTAATTAATAAATCCCTTTTAGCAACCGTAGCATTCCTTCTGTTGCCATTTTGGTCTTATCTTTATTATGGTTATTTTTGGATTCTTTTTCTAGGCATTTTAACTATTTGTGTTTTTTGGTTTTTTGGTCATTTAAATTACAATAATAAATATTTTATTTTTCTATATTTAATTATTTTTATGATTTCATTGTTAATGCTAGGTGCTGTATATTTAACTTTAAATAATGGTTGGGTAGCCATTTTAAAATATATGTTCTTGTTTTTTATACTGGATACATTATTAAGTTTAAGTAAGATAAAAAAATGCAGAAAAAATATAAAAATGATAATTTTGTTGTGGATGGTAATTTAGATGGTTATTCTGCTGATTTTGAAGAAAAAAATGGAAAAGTTTGGGGGGGGTAGTCTTTTTTCACAAATGGCTATGGTTTCATATATGCTTTTTATTAGACCGTATTTTATAGTCATTAATTCGCCATTTGAATTTTATGCTGGTGAAATGATGTCTGGTATTAAGTCAAATCTTTCGATATATGCCATAATCTTGATGGTATTAATATTCTGGGAATTTACATTAGACTTCCGTCATAAATCAAAAAACGTACAATTTATTTGATCTTAAATTAATCAGCAAAATTATTTAATTCGAGGGATAATCCTTGGATGAAATTCAAAGATATTCAAAAATTATCAGACGT
>NZ_VOYN01000117.1:0-1868 GCF_013420275.1 Acinetobacter sp. YH01020 | reverse complement strand
CGCAAGAGATGCGATGGATGTCTGATTATTTGTAGTCATAAATTTAAGTCCCCACTTGTTTCTAAGTGGGGACTAAATTAAGGCTTATAGGATGAATTCAGAAGGTGTGTTCAGCGGACGCTTACGTTTAAAGCGCAATATATGTTTATTTGCCCTATAAATATGGAAAAAAATTATATTTTTGAAAAATAATTTATGTATGAAAGTATGTAGTTTTTCTAAAATTAACATAATGGTGCTTATACGAAATTTAGCCCTTTTAAGGGCTAAAAATTAGATCCAGTTCTCTAACTTTAACCCATCTATACGCTCAAATTCCTTGATGTTGTTTGTGACTAGTACAACATCTAAAGCGAGGGCATGAGCTGCTATTAGCATATCTAAACTACCAATAGTTTTACCTGTTGATTGGAGATCTTGACGTAATTTAGCGTAATGCCAAATCGCTTGCTCATCGTAGGGTAAAATATCTAAGGGTGATAAAAACTTGTTCAGAGCTTGCTTATTGCGTTCAGATCCAGACTTTTCAACGCCAAAAGCCAGCTCTGACGCGGTTATGCTAGAAATAGCTAACTGTCCAAGCTGATATTGCTTAAAGCGTTCAAAAACTTGCTGTGGTTTATGATTGATCACGTAGATACAAATATTTGTGTCTAAGAGGTAAATCATTTGAAGTCCTCACGTAATTGCTCACCCTGATCAGCTCGTTCAAGCTGAAATCCTACTTCAAATTCGTTAATTGCTTCTAACATGATGTCCCATGGGTTTTCGATGGGCATTAATAAGACACCACGGCCAAAACTCTTGATAGCAACTTCAGTACCATTAAAGCGAAATGCTTTAGGTAAACGGACAGCTTGACTACGACCTGTTTGAAAAACTTTAGCGGTTTCCATATTTGCCTCCCAATAAAATAGATATCATTGATACATATCATACCATCAAACTATTTATTACACGTGATTTATTGTAAGTAATCGTTGCTTTCTAAAATTGATCTAAAAGATACAGGCAATAAAAAACCCCGGCATCCTGCCGGGGTTTTTCGTATTGGTTCGCTCGGTATAACTCCTGTCGTACCTTACAGTCCTTGTGCTTATCTCTTGTTATTCTTGTATGGAACTTCCTGTTCCCGATGAGTTCATCATAGGAAAATTCCAGTATTCCGGATAGCAGCAAAGAGCCGAGATTGATGTGAGCCAAAGCGTACAAAATAGCCTAAATTTTATCCACAAAAAATGTGGATAATTTTAAGCATTCAAGCATTGATAAAATTTAAAAAATCGCAAAATCGAATACTTTTTAAACAAATTTATTGGCAAGAACTATCAAAACTGCTCATAAAAAAGCCGACTTGTTTCCAAGTCGGTTTTTTGTTGTTTTTCAGGGGGATGAAAATTTTTTAACTTTATGAAAAACAAGGATATTTTAAAAAGCTGTTATGTTTGTTATTCACCAATTAAAATGTCTATGCGATAAACCATTTAAAATGTCCTGTTTTTAACTACAAGAGTCAAGCACAGGATTTAAATTTCTTTGTTCAATAACAACTTTCTGAGCTTTACGACTCGGCATACTTTTCTTGAGACGGGAACGTTTATTCT
The DNA here is from genome assembly GCF_013420275.1 of Acinetobacter sp. YH01020. NCBI lineage: Bacteria > Pseudomonadati > Pseudomonadota > Gammaproteobacteria > Moraxellales > Moraxellaceae > Acinetobacter > Acinetobacter sp. YH01020. The sequence goes on along the minus strand of NZ_VOYN01000117.1, from coordinate 264 downwards.
GTTTCTCCAATTCCTCATGTTGCTGCTGGATATGGGCCAGGACCGAACCTAATCTTTTATTCTCAACCACTTCATTCTGCTGTAGTCCAGCCAGTTTATTGAAGACGCTATAGTTGATCTTCCGTCCTTCATGCATAATTGCCACAGTACCATCCGGGTACTCCAGAAATGAAATGTATTGCCCAACAAGCTTATGATTCAGCTCTGTCGGTTCAAGCATATAAATACACTTGTCATAGGTCAGGGTCAGATTCTTGGTGACCT
>NZ_VOYN01000116.1:0-1910 GCF_013420275.1 Acinetobacter sp. YH01020 | reverse complement strand
ACTGGGTAATCTTGGTGTCTTTCTTGCTGCTTTGATTCACTCTAAAGACTGAATGTTTGTCGCTGTAAAACGCTAAAGGCTTACCGTGCTGTTCGACATATAAACGTGTTGAAATCATATAGTCAAAGGTTGATTCTGATTCACAGAAGCGTAAATGCTGCAATTTTCCTGTCGCATCATCGATAAACACCAGCAAACAGCACTTAGCAGCGCGTCCTTCAAACCAGTCATGGTGTGAGCCATCAATTTGGATCAGTTCACCAAAGCAATCCCGGTTGTAACGAGGCTGATACGGGCGTTTCAGGCGCTTGGCGCGAGGAATCCACAGATCTGCTGCAATCATCCAGGAACGCAGTGTTTCAACTGAAATATCAAAGCCATGAACGGTGGTGAGCTTTTCATGCGCTAAAGTGGGTCCGAAACCATGGAATTGTTCAGCGACCAGATTGAGGCACTTGAGTCTGAGCTCTTCAGGAAGCCTGGAATTGCTGATTTGGCCACGTGCAGCATGGGCTAATGCAGTTGGACCTTGAGTTTTGTATTTTTGCAATAAACGTCTGATCTGACGTTCTGAAATATGAAGTAGCTGAGCAGCCTGGGGCTGGGTTATGCGTTGATCACAGATTTCTTGCAAGACCGACAATCGTTTAAGTTCTTTATCCGACATAGACACCAACATATCAAACCGTCCGCTAAGAAAATTGCAACAGCGCATATTCTAAAAGCGGACATTTTTACTTTGGAGAAACCGGACATTTCTATTTTGGAGTTACATAGTAGTTTTTACGCGGAATTCCTAAGGTATTCATCTTTTGTCTTATATCTTTATTTTTACCAATAGGTAAAATATATTCATAACCTACATCGAAAAGTAGGTAATTAAGAAAAAATTACAGCGTTTTATAAGCCTTATAGTAACGGGAGAGACTATAGGGCTTTTTATTTATCTTAATATTCATATATCTATGATGAAGCCATGATACTCTGCGATATAAAAAACCGGCTTGAGAATAGACCGGTCTTTTATGATATTTGCTAAAATACTCTTTTGAAATATAAAAAACTAAGCGTGTATAGCACTGGGTCTAGGTGTTTTTTGGGCTTAGTTATTAGCGTTATTTAAATAAGTATAAGTCAATTTTTACCTAATGGATTTGCTTTTCAACTAGTTCCAATTTCTTTAATGCTTGCCCTTTTTTATGATCATTATTAATCTTTACAACTAGAGCTAAAATAAAAACCATCACTATAAAAACAAGGAAAATCAAATGCTTTTTCATCATTAATTCCGTCTTTTGACCTTTAAGAATGCCTTGCTCCTTTGTAAATAGATATGACATAAGGGAAGCACTGATACAAGCCTTTTTAAATGACTTTAGCAACTCGATAGACAGTTGCAACTCCACAATTCACTGCTTTGGCAATTTCTTCCTTAGTCATATTGCCAGATGCTAGCAATTCTTTTATTCGTTTGTGCTTAGCCTCATTGGCTTTCTTACCTGTTGGCTTGTAACCCGAACGTTCCAGGCCCTGCTTAATACGTTCTATACGTTTCTCATTGTCTAGACGGGCCATTGTTGCCAGGAGATCAATCAACATATTGTTGATGAGTTCCAAGATTGAATGAGTAATGCTGTCACTGGTTTGAATCATTTGGTAGGTAGTAGGAAGATCTGCCACAATTAATCGAAGTCCTTTCTCCTGAATCCTGCGCTTCAGCTCTTGAAAATCCTGTTGGGTTAGGCGTGATAATCGGTCAATACTTTCAACCAACAAGGTGTCACCTTGATTTGCTTCTGACAGTAGCTTATTCAATTCAGGTCGGTCTAACTTCGTACCACTATAGTTTTCCACGTACACAATGGTTTCGCCCAAATTCAAGTTTTGGTTTAGATCCTGAAGAATCTGCA
>NZ_VOYN01000115.1:0-1940 GCF_013420275.1 Acinetobacter sp. YH01020 | reverse complement strand
CAGCTTCTGTATGGAACGGGCATGCGGATCAGTGAGGGTTTGCAACTGCGGGTCAAGGATCTGGATTTCGATCACGGCACGATCATCGTGCGGGAGGGCAAGGGCTCCAAGGATCGGGCCTTGATGTTACCCGAGAGCTTGGCACCCAGCCTGCGCGAGCAGCTGTCGCGTGCACGGGCATGGTGGCTGAAGGACCAGGCCGAGGGCCGCAGCGGCGTTGCGCTTCCCGACGCCCTTGAGCGGAAGTATCCGCGCGCCGGGCATTCCTGGCCGTGGTTCTGGGTTTTTGCGCAGCACACGCATTCGACCGATCCACGGAGCGGTGTCGTGCGTCGCCATCACATGTATGACCAGACCTTTCAGCGCGCCTTCAAACGTGCCGTAGAACAAGCAGGCATCACGAAGCCCGCCACACCGCACACCCTCCGCCACTCGTTCGCGACGGCCTTGCTCCGCAGCGGTTACGACATTCGAACCGTGCAGGATCTGCTCGGCCATTCCGACGTCTCTACGACGATGATTTACACGCATGTGCTGAAAGTTGGCGGTGCCGGAGTGCGCTCACCGCTTGATGCGCTGCCGCCCCTCACTAGTGAGAGGTAGGGCAGCGCAAGTCAATCCTGGCGGATTCACTACCCCTGCGCGAAGGCCATCGGTGCCGCATCGAACGGCCGGTTGCGGAAAGTCCTCCCTGCGTCCGCTGATGGCCGGCAGCAGCCCGTCGTTGCCTGATGGATCCAACCCCTCCGCTGCTATAGTGCAGTCGGCTTCTGACGTTCAGTGCAGCCGTCTTCTGAAAACGACAGCCACCATGAAAGTCCGTCCCTGACCTGAACCTGATGTATTGAGCGCAGGGGTGTAGGTTTTGTTGAAGACGTTATTAACTCTCAATGTCAGGTCAACATTGTTGGTAAACTTGTAATTGGCAAATACATCAACCAGCGCATAGGATGGTGTCTTGGCTGCTGATGTTGTTTTGCCGCTGGATACATAATTGTAACGCGCCCCCGCAGTCAGCTTTTCTTCCAAGAAGCGTGCACCCGCTGTCAGCGTGAACGTGTGATCAGGGAGATAGTTATTGGATCCCAGACCTGGCATCTGAGCTGGCATATTGGTTTTGGTGTAGGAATAGCTGACACCAGCAAAAGCAAAGCGCGCATCATAATTTGTTTGCAGTTCAAAACCACTGCATCTAACGTTTGACATGAGGGGCGGCCAAGGGCGCCAGCCCTTGGACGTCCCCCTCGATGGAAGGGTTAGGCATCACTGCGTGTTCGCTCGAATGCCTGGCGTGTTTGAACCATGTACACGGCTGGACCATCTGGGGTGGTTACGGTACCTTGCCTCTCAAACCCCGCTTTCTCGTAGCATCGGATCGCTCGCAAGTTGCTCGGCGACGGGTCCGTTTGGATCTTGGTGACCTCGGGATCATTGAACAGCAACTCAACCAGAGCTCGAACCAGCTTGGTTCCCAAGCCTTTGCCCAGTTGTGATGCATTCGCCAGTGACTGGTCTATTCCGCGTACTCCTGGATCGGTTTCTTCTTCCCACCATCCGTCCCCGCTTCCAAGAGCAACGTACGACTGGGCATACCCAATCGGCTCTCCATTCAGCATTGCAATGTATGGAGTGACGGACTCTTGCGCTAAAACGCTTGGCAAGTACTGTTCCTGTACGTCAGCAAGTGTCGGGCGTGCTTCTTCTCCGCCCCACCACTCGACGATATGAGATCGATTTAGCCACTCATAGAGCATCGCAAGGTCATGCTCAGTCATGAGGCGCAGTGTGACGGAATCGGTGCTGTTGGTCACGATCATGATATATCTCCCAATTTGTGTAGGGCTTATTATGCACGCTTAAAAATAATAAAAGCAGACTTGACCTGATAGTTTGGCTGTGAGCAATTATGTGCTTAGTGCATCTAACGCCGGAGTTAAGCC
>NZ_VOYN01000114.1:0-2013 GCF_013420275.1 Acinetobacter sp. YH01020 | reverse complement strand
GCAATGTCAGCGATCTGGCAACACATGAATGCTTATCTTATACGCTGGATGAGGCGTAAGTATAAAAACTTGGCCCGTCATAAAAGACGGGCTAGATATGCCTTAGGGCGACTTGCGCGTGATTTTCCAAATGCCTTTGTGCACTGGAAAATGGGATGTTTACCATCGGTTGGATAATGGGAGCCGGATGAGCTGAGAGGTTCATGTCCGGTTCTGCGAGGGGCTAAGGGTGAAATTCCCTTGGTCTACTCACCCGTATATTCAAACTCATTCAGGCTGGGTCTATACCGCCTTTATTATTGATGTGTTCTCACGAGCGATTGTTGGATGGAAAGTATCAACACGTATGAATACAGACATGGTGCTCGATGCACTAGAGCAAGCATTGCATGACCGAGGCATGCCCAAGAATGTGATTCATCATTCAGATAGAGGTGTTCAATATCTTTCTATTCGCTATACCAATCGTTTAGAAGCAGCAAATTTAAGAGCATCAGTCGGTACGACTGGTGATTCATACGATAATGCTTTGGCTGAAACAGTGAATGGCTTATACAAAACAGAGGTGATTGAATATTTAAAAGCAGATTGGCAAGGTTTAGCAGATGTACAGCTTGCGACACTAAACTGGGTAGATTGGTTCAATAAAAAGCGTGTACACAGCGCATTGGGTTATGTATCGCCTTTTGAGTTTGAAGCAAGGTACTATGATAAGATTAACCCGTTAGGTCAGGTGGCCTAACTTAAATAAAAAAATCTCCGACAAACCCGGTACGGTTCAACATTGATCCTAGCCAAAATAATGGACAGTACTTCCCTCTAAAGATAACGTAACGTTAACTTTGGAGATACAAGAAATGGCCAAACGTTTTAGTCCTGAATTTAAACAGCAAGCAATTGATTATGCACTTTCAAACTCACACGAGTCAGTAGCTGCAATCTACCAGAAATTAGGTGTGGGTTATTCAACATTAGATAAATGAATTCGTGAAACCAATCCGGCAGGTTCAAGCAAACGTCAACTTTCACCAGAACAACAGCGGATCCTAGAATTAGAGAAAGAAGTCAAACAGCTCAGGAAAGCCAATGACATCTTAAAAAAAGCGCATGTGTACTTTCTGACAGATCATGCCAAGAAAAGTACACGGTAATTCAAGATCTAGCTGTGAATGGAGTCACTGTATCTTCTGTCTGTAAATGCCTGGGTGTCAGCACTTCAGGCTATTATGCCTGGGGTTGCTGCGCATATGCGTCCATTCCTCGGAAATATTGGTACGACACCTTCACGTGACTTACCAGACTCTCAAAACTGCCACGACTTTGGTCAGTATTTGATTGATGCACCGCATAAATTCGGAATGACTGAAGAAGAACTTATCGCAGCCAAAACAGACGGTCACATGGATACCAATTCGATTCATCCAGGCTGTATTTTGATTTGTCCTGTGAAAGTACCAGGTGCAGGTGTCTACATGGGGGATATGCATGCGCAACAAGGCAATGGTGAAATTGCAGGACATGCCACGGACGTTTCAGGCGAAACAGAATTAAAAGTAGAAGTGATTAAAGGCTTAACAATTGACGGCCCAATTTTACTTCAAGCACCAGATGACTTACCACCAATGGCACGTCCATTTACCAAGGAAGAGCGTGAAAAAGTGAAAGCTTTAGGTGCGCATTGGGGATAAACTGAGATTGAGGAAAGTGGTCCAATCACATTTATGGGAACAGGTAAGAACCTCAATGATGCAACGGACAATTCATGATTACATCCATTATTATAATCATGAAAGAATACAACTAAATTTAACTAAATGTGCGGAATTCTCCATCTATAATCTGTGATTTAGATGGAGATGGATAGCACGCCTTTTCAGTCGGGTCTCTCTTGGTTTTGGATGTATTCTCGAATTACATCAATTGTCGCTCCACCTGTTGTAAGTAGACAGTATGCCCTCGTCCAAAGCACAGGTTTCCAATAATAAGGTTTTAGTTCTTCACCGAACTCCTTGC
>NZ_VOYN01000113.1:0-2051 GCF_013420275.1 Acinetobacter sp. YH01020 | reverse complement strand
ACGTAATTTAAGGGTTTTCATGTACTTATATTAACAATCAAAACTCAAGGAAAATAGTCCTTAGTTAAATCAAACGACACTTCATGTCGTGTCGCTTATATCTCTGACCTGAAGGACAGAGTTTTACCCTCCATTTGATAAAAAAACACCTGAACAGTGTTCAGGTGTTGGGAAAGGGACTTAAGAGATCGTCGAATGATTAGCCATTCTTAATGCGAATGATGCGATCGGTACGATCATTGACTAGCACGTAGTCACCATTGATTTTGTACCATTGTTGATAACGACCGGTGTTCGGTAAGCGGCGCGCTTCACGATCACTCACTTTGTAGCGGCTTGAATCGAAATAACGAGGAAAGCTTTGACCAACACGCCAATCGCGGCTTGGATTTACACGACGAAAGTCATTACGGTCGTAGCGATTATTGTCATAACGGTTGTTGTTATTCCAATTGCTCGGACGGTGATCTTTGTCCCAACGGTTGTCTTGATGTTGGTATGACGGATGGTAACGGCGGTCATCTTGACGATGGTCTGGCGCAGCAATGGCGGCTGTTGTTGCCATCAAAGCCGATACGGAAAGAACTAAACTCGATACGATTTTGTTCATGGGACACCTCTATACATTTCTAATCTGTTTTTCGATGATTCAAAATTAGCGAGAAAGTTCAGAGAAAGCGTGGGGGCAATATAGTTGAATTGTGAAATGTATGGAGGAAATTTGAAGGTGTGTAAATGATCTGAACGCTAGGCAGCATCAGTTTTTGCGGTTAAACATTAAAAAAACCTCATAAAAAAAGCCCAGAGTTGATCTGGGCTTTAAAAATATGGCGAAATTAAATTCAAAACGGCTTACATACCTAAAATTTTCAGAATACTGTTACTATCTGAGTTGACCAATATGTAGTCATTATTGATTTTATACCATTGCTGATTACGCGATGGTTTAGGTAAGTTATGGTCTTTATAATCGACTTTATAACCATTACCACGATAATGCTGTGGCATCACATAGCCCGTTTGCCATTTATGTTGTTGCAAACGTTTGACTCCACGTTGTTCACGCATACGGCGTCGATCTTCAAGATCGTCATCGTCCTGATAACCACGGAAATCACGATCTTTTTTCATTTGACCATATGCATTGCCGCGTGGGCCATCAAAGCCACGTTCATCGTTCTTGAAGTGAGGCGCTGCAGACGTGATGCTGCTTGCTATTAAAGCACTGAAAGAAATAGCCAAAATTGGCAAAATCTTTTTCATGTTCAACCCTCATGAGTAATTTATCTTCAATATCACTACTGTACGCATTAAATGCAGAGAAACTGTGAAGAAAGATGAATATTTCTTTAAATAAAACGAAGAGATTGCGGATATTATGCGATAAATTTGGCGCCGAGAACAATCTTTCCATCTTGAAAGCGATGGTCCGATAATGCGTGCTTTTTATCCTTGCAATGCAGTCTTGATCAAATTTGAGGTCTATTGTAAGCACGATCAAAAACGCCCATCAAGTCTTGATGGGCAAATAGGGTAGAGATACTGGAATGAAAACGGTGGGTAAATTCGGGTTTTAGTACCACTGCTCATTGAGGCATTGGAGTGAATAAATCGCTTGAGCCACAGATTCAGCTTGCTCGGCATCGTCCATTGCAGAGATCAAATTTTCAGTCAGTTGTAAGGTTTCAATTGAACGAATGGTTTCAATTTTACGTGTTTGATCAGCCATTTGGGTCTCCTTGCCGTCGGTCTATGTCATGGCCAACAGTCTATGCTTTTATACTTAATTTGAAAAACCGAATATTATTATAAAAATAATTTAAAAATACGATCAATGGCAAGTTGGGTAATGAAGCTGTCTATTGATCAAAGCTTGTTGAATTTCAAATGCTAATCTAAGAGTTTAAAAAAAGGGCATCAAATGCACTGCTGTCCCACAAAAATCACAAGAGGAATCTCAATTGAGGTTCCTCTTGTTTTATCGCCCTCTTGTCTGGTGAGAATAGCGATTTCAAATACTTCCTTTCGAATAAGTTCACTTGGATAATTCT
>NZ_VOYN01000112.1:0-2136 GCF_013420275.1 Acinetobacter sp. YH01020 | reverse complement strand
GGCTTAACTCCGGCGTTAGATGCACTAAGCACATAATTGCTCACAGCCAAACTATCAGGTCAAGTCTGCTTTTATTATTTTTAAGCGTGCATAATAAGCCCTACACAAATTGGGAGATATATCATGAAAGGCTGGCTTTTTCTTGTTATCGCAATAGTTGGCGAAGTAATCGCAACATCCGCATTAAAATCTAGCGAGGGCTTTACTAAGCTTGCCCCTTCCGCCGTTGTCATAATCGGTTATGGCATCGCATTTTATTTTCTTTCTCTGGTTCTGAAATCCATCCCTGTCGGTGTTGCTTATGCAGTCTGGTCGGGACTCGGCGTCGTCATAATTACAGCCATTGCCTGGTTGCTTCATGGGCAAAAGCTTGATGCGTGGGGCTTTGTAGGTATGGGGCTCATAATTGCTGCCTTTTTGCTCGCCCGATCCCCATCGTGGAAGTCGCTGCGGAGGCCGACGCCATGGTGACGGTGTTCGGCATTCTGAATCTCACCGAGGACTCCTTCTTCGATGAGAGCCGGCGGCTAGACCCCGCCGGCGCTGTCACCGCGGCGATCGAAATGCTGCGAGTCGGATCAGACGTCGTGGATGTCGGACCGGCCGCCAGCCATCCGGACGCGAGGCCTGTATCGCCGGCCGATGAGATCAGACGTATTGCGCCGCTCTTAGACGCCCTGTCCGATCAGATGCACCGTGTTTCAATCGACAGCTTCCAACCGGAAACCCAGCGCTATGCGCTCAAGCGCGGCGTGGGCTACCTGAACGATATCCAAGGATTTCCTGACCCTGCGCTCTATCCCGATATTGCTGAGGCGGACTGCAGGCTGGTGGTTATGCACTCAGCGCAGCGGGATGGCATCGCCACCCGCACCGGTCACCTTCGACCCGAAGACGCGCTCGACGAGATTGTGCGGTTCTTCGAGGCGCGGGTTTCCGCCTTGCGACGGAGCGGGGTCGCTGCCGACCGGCTCATCCTCGATCCGGGGATGGGATTTTTCTTGAGCCCCGCACCGGAAACATCGCTGCACGTGCTGTCGAACCTTCAAAAGCTGAAGTCGGCGTTGGGGCTTCCGCTATTGGTCTCGGTGTCGCGGAAATCCTTCTTGGGCGCCACCGTTGGCCTTCCTGTAAAGGATCTGGGTCCAGCGAGCCTTGCGGCGGAACTTCACGCGATCGGCAATGGCGCTGACTACGTCCGCACCCACGCGCCTGGAGATCTGCGAAGCGCAATCACCTTCTCGGAAACCCTCGCGAAATTTCGCAGTCGCGACGCCAGAGACCGAGGGTTAGATCATGCCTAGCATTCACCTTCCGGCCGCCCGCTAGCGGACCCTGGTCAGGTTCCGCGAAGGTGGGCGCAGACATGCTGGGCTCGTCAGGATCAAACTGCACTATGAGGCGGCGGTTCATACCGCGCCAGGGGAGCGAATGGACAGCGAGGAGCCTCCGAACGTTCGGGTCGCCTGCTCGGGTGATATCGACGAGGTTGTGCGGCTGATGCACGACGCTGCGGCGTGGATGTCCGCCAAGGGAACGCCCGCCTGGGACGTCGCGCGGATCGACCGGACATTCGCGGAGACCTTCGTCCTGAGATCCGAGCTCCTAGTCGCGAGTTGCAGCGACGGCATCGTCGGCTGTTGCACCTTGTCGGCCGAGGATCCCGAGTTCTGGCCCGACGCCCTCAAGGGGGAGGCCGCATATCTGCACAAGCTCGCGGTGCGACGGACACATGCGGGCCGGGGTGTCAGCTCCGCGCTGATCGAGGCTTGCCGCCATGCCGCGCGAACGCAGGGGTGCGCCAAGCTGCGGCTCGACTGCCACCCGAACCTGCGTGGCCTATACGAGCGGCTCGGATTCACCCACGTCGACACTTTCAATCCCGGCTGGGATCCAACCTTCATCGCAGAACGCCTAGAACTCGAAATCTAACGTCCGTTCGGGCATCGAGGTCCATGTCGGGGTGGGACGGGCCCGTGGCTTCAAGATCACTTGCAGTCCGACCGCGAGGCACTGTTGCAAAGTTAGCGATGAGGCAGCCTTTTGTCTTATTCAAAGGCCTTACATTTCAAAAACTCTGCTTACCAGGCGCATTTCGCCCAGGGGATCACCATAATAAAATGCTGAGGCCTGGCC
>NZ_VOYN01000111.1:0-2263 GCF_013420275.1 Acinetobacter sp. YH01020 | reverse complement strand
TTCACGAAGCTCTAAACTGTAATGTTGGTTGATCTACTTGTAGGATCAAACGACTGTTTGGGGTTGTATAGTCAAGTAATTAAGTGCATGTGGTGGATGCCTTGGCAGTCAGAGGCGATGAAAGACGTAATAGCCTGCGATAAGCTCCGGGGAGGCGGCAAATATCCTGTGATCCGGAGATTTCTGAATGGGGGAACCCACCCGCTATAAGGCGGGTATCATAAACTGAATACATAGGTTTATGAGGCGAACGAGGGGAAGTGAAACATCTCAGTACCCTTAGGAAAAGAAATCAATTGAGATTCCCTCAGTAGCGGCGAGCGAACGGGGAAAAGCCCATTAAGTTATCTAAGCTTTAGTGGAACGCTCTGGGAAGTGCGACCATAGTAGGTGATAGTCCTGTACACGAAAGGGCTTAGATAATGATGTCGAGTAGGGCGAGGCACGTGAAACCTTGTCTGAATATGGGGGGACCATCCTCCAAGGCTAAATACTCCTGACTGACCGATAGTGAACCAGTACCGTGAGGGAAAGGCGAAAAGAACCCCTGTGAGGGGAGTGAAATAGATCCTGAAACCGCATGCATACAAGCAGTGGGAGCCAACTTGTTTGGTGACTGCGTACCTTTTGTATAATGGGTCAGCGACTTACATTCAGTAGCAAGGTTAACCGATTAGGGGAGCCGTAGAGAAATCGAGTCTTAATAGGGCGTTTAGTTGCTGGGTGTAGACCCGAAACCGGGTGATCTATCCATGAGCAGGTTGAAGGTTGGGTAACACTAACTGGAGGACCGAACCCACTGTCGTTGAAAAGCCAGGGGATGACTTGTGGATAGGGGTGAAAGGCTAATCAAACTCGGTGATAGCTGGTTCTCCCCGAAAGCTATTTAGGTAGCGCCTCGGACGAATACCATTGGGGGTAGAGCACTGTTTCGGCTAGGGGGTCATCCCGACTTACCAAACCGATGCAAACTCCGAATACCAATGAGTACTATCCGGGAGACAGACTGCGGGTGCTAACGTCCGTAGTCAAGAGGAAAACAATCCAGACCGCCAGCTAAGGCCCCAAAATTATAGTTAAGTGGGAAACGATGTGGGAAGGCATAGACAGCTAGGAGGTTGGCTTAGAAGCAGCCACCCTTTAAAGAAAGCGTAATAGCTCACTAGTCGAGTCGGCCTGCGCGGAAGATGTAACGGGGCTAAAACTATATGCCGAAGCTGCGGATTTACACATTAGTGTAAGTGGTAGGGGAGCGTTCTGTAAGCCGATGAAGGTGGATTGAGAAGTCTGCTGGAGGTATCAGAAGTGCGAATGCTGACGTGAGTAACGACAAAACGGGTGAAAAACCCGTTCGCTGAAAGACCAAGGGTTCCAGTCCAACGTTAATCGGGGCTGGGTGAGTCGACCCCTAAGGCGAGGCCGAGAGGCGTAGTCGATGGGAAATTGGTTAATATTCCAATACTTCAGTGTAATGCGATGAGAGGACGGAGAAGGTTAAGTCAGCCTGGCGTTGGTTGTCCAGGTGAAAGGATGTAGGCATGTATCTTAGGCAAATCCGGGGTACTCTATGCTGAGATCTGACAGCAAGCTGTACTTGTACAGTGAAGTGGCTGATACCATACTTCCAGGAAAAGTCTCTAAGCTTCAGTTACACTGGAATCGTACCCGAAACCGACACAGGTGGTCAGGTCGAGTAGACCAAAGCGCTTGAGAGAACTCTGCTGAAGGAACTAGGCAAAATGGTACCGTAACTTCGGGAGAAGGTACGCTGCTTTTGGTGATGGAACTTGCTTCCTGAGCTGAGAGCAGCCACAGAAACCAGGCCCCTGCAACTGTTTATTAAAAACATAGCACTCTGCAAACACGAAAGTGGACGTATAGGGTGTGATGCCTGCCCGGTGCTGGAAGGTTAATTGATGGGGTTAGCGTAAGCGAAGCTCTTGATCGAAGCCCCAGTAAACGGCGGCCGTAACTATAACGGTCCTAAGGTAGCGAAATTCCTTGTCGGGTAAGTTCCGACCTGCACGAATGGCATAATGATGGGGGCGCTGTCTCCAGCAGAGGCTCAGTGAAATCGAAATCGCCGTGAAGATGCGGTGTACCCGCGGCTAGACGGAAAGACCCCGTGAACCTTTACTGCAGCTTGACATTGAACTTTGATCTTACTTGTGTAGGATAGGTGGGAGGCTTTGAAACCGAGACGCTAGTTTCGGTGGAGCCAATCTTGAAATACCACCCTGGTAATATTGAGGTTCTAACTCTG
>NZ_VOYN01000010.1:0-90170 GCF_013420275.1 Acinetobacter sp. YH01020 | reverse complement strand
TGTTCCATTTTAGAGATTTGTTTAAGATAAGATATAACTCATTGAGATGTGTCATAGTATTCGTCGTTAGAAAACAATTATTGTGACATTATTTCAATGAGTTATCTATTTTTGTCGTGTACAGAGAAAATTATTAATGATCTTGATGATTTTAATCAATTACATCAAGAAAAAATTTCAAATAAATATATTTACCAAATGTATTCAAAAAATCCATTTATAGATATTGATGATTCTTTTGATATTTATTTTTCAAATTTAGATTGTTTGAGGAGAATGATTTGTGAGTGATACAGGATGTTTAGCAGAAGTAATATCAGTAAAACCTAATAAAATTATTGTGCAGGTTACAAATCTTGAAGATTTTAAGCTGCCTAATGAATCATTAAAAGTTGGATCATACATTAGAGTGACTAATAATGATGATGCCATACTGATTGCTGTTATTGAAAATTTTACAATTGGAATTGATCACAATACCCAAAGAATTTATCTAATAGAAGCATTACCATTAGGTGTATTGGAAGATGGTGAATTTACAAGAGGTGGCGACACAATTGCAATTCCACCTAAGTTAGTGCAACCAGCTACATTAGAGGATATTAGAGCGATTTATAATTCAATTTCAGAGGATAAACGTTTAAATTTTTGTAAATTAAGTACTAATAAAAATGTTCTAATACCAATAGATGGTAATAAGTTCTTTAATAAACATATTGCCATTTTGGGTTCAACAGGCTCAGGAAAGTCACATACGTTATCTAAAATTCTACAAACAGCAGTATCTGCAAAAAGTGGTAAGTTTAGTCTGAATAATTCTCATATTATTATTTTTGATATTCACTCTGAATATAAAAATGCATTTCCGAATGCTAATTTTTTAGATATTAATACGTTGGAAATACCATATTGGTTACTTAATAGTGATGAGTTAGAAGAAATTTTATTGGATACAGGTGAACGTGATAATTATAATCAGTCTTCAATATTTAGGAAAATAGTTACACTTAATAAGAAAAAGCATAACCCTGATATATCTAATATTTTTTATGATACTCCAATAAAATTTGATTTAAACGAAGTTGTTAATGCTATTTTTAATTTAAAAAATGAAACTAAAAGTTCTAAAAATCCAGATAATTGCATGATTGATGATGCAAATATTGATAAGGATGTTGGTTATTATTTTCAAAATGATGATGAAAAAATCAATTATTTTTTTGATAGGCAATTAAAGTTTTTACCTACGAAAAATTCGTATGTTAATAAGGGTATGTATGCTGATGGAACATTAGATAAATTCTATAATCGTTTGAGTGAAAAAATTAGACAAGATCGTTTAAGTTTTATGTTTAATAACGACCTTAAAGATATAGAGTTTGTGAATGTTCTTAAACAAATTTTAGGCTTTGAAAAAGATAAAGAATCTAATATTACTGTAATTGATTTAAGTGATGTTCCATTTGAAGTGCTGACAATTACTGTTTCAGTAATTTCTAGATTAATATTCGATTATGGATATTTTTATAAAAGACATAGATTTGAGCTTAATGCTGAAGAGAAAATTAATAATGATGTTCCTATTTTAATGGTTTACGAAGAAGCACATAAGTATGTTCCTAACAGTGAACTAACAAAGTATCGAGCATCTAAAATTGCAATCGAGCGAATTGCTAAAGAAGGAAGAAAGTATGGGATAACATTAATGTTATCTAGTCAAAGACCATCAGAAATTTCTGAAACTATTTTTGCTCAATGTAATAATTTTATTTCGATGCGACTTACAAACCCTGTCGATCAAAACTATGTAAGAAAACTTTTACCCGATTCGCTTGGTGGTATTATCGATATTTTGCCTAGCTTGCATCAAGGTGATGCATTGCTAGTAGGAGATTCAATAGTACTCCCATCTATCGTTACTATAGATCGGTGTAATCCTGAGCCATCTTCTAGTGATATTCCATATTGGACGTTATGGAAAGAGCAATGGAAAGACGTTGCATTTGAAGACATTTGCCAAAAATGGAAATAAAAAATCCCCTCACGAAGAGGGGATTTTTTTGAACCAAACTAACAACACCTTAGAGCGCCGCAATCTGCTCCATATTCGCTTTAATCTTCGCTAACTGATCAGCAAATTCAGCAAGTTTCACTTTCTCGCCTTCAACCACAGCAGCAGGTGCTTTCGCCACAAAACCTTCATTGCCAAGCTTAGTCGCAATTTGGTCATGCTGTTTTTGAACCTTGTCTAAGTCTTTTTGTAGACGACCCAATTCCGCTTTAGGGTCAATTAAACCCTTCATTGGAACGAATACAGACACATGACCTACAACGCTTGATGAAGACAATGGCGGTTGTTCACCGTCAGCCAGGAAAGTAATGCTTTCAACTTTAGCCAATGCTTTAAACAACGGTTCAATACGCGCGATTTGAGCTTTTTCAGCATCAGTCGTGTTTTGAAGTAGAACAGGCAACAAGCGAGCATTACCTAGACCCATCTCACCACGGATATTACGTACCGCACCAATCAAACCTTGCAGCCATTGCATATCTGCTTCAGCTTGTTCGTTGATTTTCGCTTCATCCGCAACAGGGTACTGAGCCAACATGATTGTTTCGCCAGAAATGTTCAGTTTCGGCGCAAGCGTTTGCCAGATTTCTTCTGTTAGGTACGGCATCAACGGATGAGCCAAACGTAAAGATGCTTCCATTACAGCAAGAAGAACACGACGTACTTCAGCTTTACGCTCAACTGATACGTTTTCATCATTTAGAACAGGCTTAGTCAGCTCTACATACCAGTCACAGTATTCATTCCAAATGAACTCGTAAATCGCTTGTGCAGCCAAGTCTAAACGGTAAGTCGCGAATGCTGTTTGCACTGCTTGTTCAGCTTTTTGCAGACGGCTCACGATCCACTGTTCAGGCAATTCCCAAAGGTCTTGACGTACTTCTTGACCAATCACTTGCTCTTCGCAGTTCATCATCACGAAACGCGTCGCGTTCCAGATTTTGTTGGCAAAGTTACGGTAACCTTCAACACGTTTCATGTCAAACTTGATGTCACGACCTGTGTTTGCAAGCGCACAGAACGTGAAACGAACAGCATCAGTACCGTAAGATTGAATACCTTCAGGGAATTCTTTACGGGTCGATTTTTCAATCTTCGCTGCTTGTTTCGGGTTCATCAAACCAGTCGTACGTTTTTGTACTAAAGTTTCAAGGTCAACACCGTCAATCAAGTCTAATGGGTCAAGCACGTTGCCCTTAGATTTAGACATTTTCTGACCTTCGCCATCACGTACCAAACCGTGAACGTACACAGTTTTGAACGGAACTTGAGGTGTGCCATCTTCATTTTTCATGAAGTGCATGGTCATCATGATCATGCGGGCAACCCAGAAGAAGATGATGTCAAAGCCAGTTACAAGTACATCAGTCGGGTGGAAAGTATTTAAGAAATAGTTTTCTTTATCTTTTGCTTCGTCGCCTGTCCAACCTAAAGTTGAGAATGTCCAAAGACCAGATGAGAACCATGTATCAAGCACGTCTTCGTCTTGTTTCAATGCAACTTCAGGTGCAATGCCATTTTTCGCACGAACTTCAGCTTCGTCACGACCTACAAATACGTTACCTTCAGCATCGTACCAAGCTGGAATACGGTGACCCCACCATAATTGACGCGAAATACACCAATCTTGAATGTTGTTCATCCAAGCCATGTACATGTTGCTGTATTGCTCAGGTACAAATTTGATGTCGCCATCTTTAACCGCTTTAATTGCAGGCTCAGCAAGTGGTGCAATTTTTACGTACCATTGGTCTGTTAGAAGTGGCTCAACGATCACGCCTGAACGGTCACCACGAGGTGGCTTCAAGGTATATGGTTGAATTTGGTCTAACCAGCCTTCAGCTTCCGCTTGAGCAACCAATTTTTTACGTGCTTCAAAACGTTCTAAACCAATGTAGTCCGCAGGTGCAGGAATGGTTTTAGAAATTTGCTCGCCCGCTTTTGCTATGTATTCAAACTCAGCCAACACTTCAGCATTTTTGTTGAAGATGTTGATGATTGGAAGTTCACAGCGTTTGCCCACTTCATAGTCATTGAAGTCGTGCGCAGGGGTGATTTTCACACAGCCTGTACCAAATTCTTTGTCTACATATTCGTCTTTTACGATAGGAACAGCACGGCCTGTAATAGGTAGGATGATGTTTTTGCCTACAAGCGCTGCATAGCGTTCATCATCAAGCGCAACCGCAACAGCTGTATCGCCAAGCAATGTTTCAGGACGTGTTGTCGCCACAACAATGTGATCTTTGCCGTCATGGGTGCGGATTGATTTGTCTTCAAAGAAATATTTGAAGTGCCAAAGTGAACCTGCTTCTTCTTTATCAGACTCAACTTCTAGGTCAGAAAGGGCAGTTTGTAGTTTAGGGTCCCAGTTGACTAGGCGTTTACCACGGTAAATTAAGCCTTCTTCATGTAGCTTAACAAATACTTCTTTAACCGCGTTAGAAAGACCTTCGTCCATGGTGAAGCGTTCACGTGACCAGTCTACTGAAGAACCCAAACGACGGATTTGACGGGTAATGTTACCGCCAGACTGTTCTTTCCATTCCCAGACTTTTTCGATGAACTTTTCACGGCCCAGATCATGACGACTTACGCCTTGAGCACCTAACTGACGCTCAACAACCATCTGAGTTGCGATCCCCGCATGGTCAGTGCCTGGCTGCCATAAGGTATTTTTGCCTGACATACGGTTATAACGAGTCAAGGCATCCATGATGGCATTGTTAAAACCATGACCCATGTGCAAGCTACCAGTGACGTTTGGCGGCGGAATCATGATACAGAATGATTCACCTTTTTGAGACGGCTTGAAGTAACCGCGCTCTTCCCAGGTTTGGTACCATTTTTTCTCGATCTCGGTCGGATCGTAGGTCGTAGCAATATTTTGCGCTGAATCAGTCATAGTCTAAACAGATCAAAAGTGGATAAAAAATTAGATCTATTGTAGCAAAAAAAATGGTGAATTAGGGATGTTGGGCGAATGTTAACTTTTAGGATTTGGCAGTAAATAAAAGAGTCCGTATGATAGGACCTAAGATAAGAAGTATCCATTGATCCCAAAACTAAGATAAAAGGAGCAATATCAAATGACTTATTCTATTTCTTTAAAGATTCAACCTACGACATATCAACGTTTTGAGACGATTCATCAAAAACTCAATGCAGGTGAAACAGAAAGTCAGTCCAAAGCCTTAGGGGGTAATTTAGCGGATATTGCATGTGAAATTTTAGATCAAGTTTTTGGCCAAATGGCGCGCATGAATAAGTCTGGAGACAATGAATCCGAAAAAATTATTCAGCAAATACGTGAAACGACCCGTAAATATATGCCGTGGTCGGTGTCTTTTTTCAGCAATGACCGCCTTGTACCGATGGTAAATTATTTATATGGACGTTTTTACAGCGAAGATGGTCAGCATTATATGCATTATCCGATCGATGCCTCTTTAGCCACTGACTTGCTGGGCTATGTCAGTCAGATGAAAGATGGGCAAAATCAATATGTGCCGCTCGCGTTGAAAGCATTCACGCAAGTGATCGATGCAGGGGTGACGCATTTGGTGCGTGAACCGAAAAAAATGCTGAAATTTAATATGGTGGTGGATAAAACTTTAACTGGTGTCATCAATCTCACCACGCAACTCGGTTATAAACGCTTCGATAAACTCGGCAAAATTTATGATGCACGTTCGATGAGTCAGTATTTTGACCATTTTATGGTGTTTTTGAACAATGAGCCTGTACTACATAAAGCATAAAATACATATAAATGAATAAATTAGTTATTTAAAAGGATGTCAAAATGGCAAAACGTGATGATTTGAACGGAAAAGTGGTATGGATTACTGGGGCATCTTCAGGTTTGGGTGAAGCTTTAGCAAAAGAATGTGCTTTGCAAGGGGCGCAGGTCATTTTGACCGCACGTCGTTTTGAAGAGTTGGAAAAAGTCCGTGTTTCATTATTACATCCAGATCAGCATCTTTCAGTGTGTGCAGATATTACCAATGAAGAACAAGTTCGCCATGCTTATGAACAAGTCCTTGCGCATAAAGGTCGAATTGACTGGCTAATCAATAATGCGGGATTGAGTCAGCGTGCATTGATTACGGATACGACTATGCAAACTGAACGTGCCATCATGGAAGTAGATTATTTTTCGCAAGTCTATTTAACCAAAACCGTTTTACCGACATTTTTAGCACAAAAGTCTGGTCGAATTGCTTTTGTCTCAAGTGTTGCAGGCCTCTTAGGGACACAGTACCGCGCGACCTATTCTGCTGCAAAAGCTGCCATTCATATGTGGGCGAACAGTCTACGTGCGGAAGTTGCGGATCAAGGGGTGGGCGTATCGGTGATATTCCCCGGATTTGTCAAAACCAATGTTTCATTTAATGCACTCAATGGTGCCGGCAAGCCACAAGGGCATCAGGATGAAGCCATTGAAAATGGTCTAGAAGCCAATGAGTTTGCCGAAGCAGTAGTGCAATCTTTGCAACGAGGGGAAGAATACATCGTGGTGGGTGGTTCTAAAGAAAAGCTCGGAGTTTGGGTGTCACGTTTATCACCGACAACGTTGTATAAAATGATTCGTAAAACCAAAGTGAAGTAAGTTTTAACAAGTTTAAATTGTTTAAAAGTCACTCTTAACAGTGACTTTTTTAATGAGTATCGAGATGATAAGAAATGAAAAAGAATAATTTTAACAAATGGGGAATAGCCATCATTTTGTGCGCAATCATTGGTGTAATTGGTACGGTGGCTTATTTTTATTTTAAACAGAAAACTCAAAAAATTGAGCACAACTCAACACTCGAAAAGCCTGAAAAAGAAATAGGAACTGTATCAGAACCAGTTACTGAATCTGTTGAGATTGAACCTAATGTTGAAGCGGCGAGTGCAGAAGTTGTAATACGAGGACCGAACGAGGGGTGGTTACCGATCGAAGCACTATTTGATGAAAAAGGATTATTGAAGTCTGAGTATTATAGTCAAAATCCTCAAGATTCAGATGTTGATAAATTACCTTATAGCTCGAATAAAATTGGTGATTTTAAATGGCGAGCTGAATTTCATCCTGTTGATGATTTTAAAGGTGATCAAGCTAGACTCAAAGATCAATGTTTTGGATATTGTATTTTAGTGAAAGGTAAGTTGCTGACCAGTGTTGAATCGACTGTATTTACAGGAGCATTTATTGCGAAAGATCATTTGATCGAAGTGATTGCACATAAGGGGAGTGGTGCATATATGCCTGTCAACTATAACTTTATCAAAATCGACAAAGCTGGTAATGCAGAGTTAATCTCAGATGATCATAATTCTTACAAAGATCAATTGGCTCGTATCAATCATTCGGGACTCGAGATTGACTTAAAACCATTTAGAAAACTTCAATATTTTCTTCTAATGAATGAAAATGGTTTAAATGTGTCGATGCAAAAACCCAATAAGGTGGATGTCGAACCGACTCAGTGTAAAGAGTATTACGAAGGAACATTAGAGGCATGTCCAACTTTATATGGATGTAAAGCTGACATTGTGGTGCAAGATCTGGCACGTGCTTATGCTGGAGATGTTGCATTTAGTTATCATGATCCAAATATTGATGAAAAGAAATTTAATGAAGTTTGCTTTAAAGTTTGTCGCAATGAAAATGTGAGTTATGAAGAGTTTGAAAACACATTGTGTAAAGTAAATTAAATAGTAAAAATGAATTGGGGAGAAGTAGAGAGATCAGATGTCTCTCTTTTGAATTGCTGTTCCATACGCAAAGACTTCGACCATGCCGCCTTGCATACCCAACTCAGTGGTGCTTAAACGCAGGCCCATAATTTGCGTTGCGCCCATCTTTTCAGCTTCTTGCTTTAAACGCACCACGGCTTCACGACGTGCCCGATCGACAATGCTTTCATAGCTGGTTAAACGTCCGCCAAAGAAGTTCTGAATATTGGCAATCACATATTTAAAATAATCATGTGAAATCACTACATTACTCGAAATCAGTTGTCCAAAATGTTCAGTAGTTTTAAAACGGTTGTTGTCTATTTGAATATGCGCTAAACGTTTTTCTTGAGCTTCGAGTTCTTTGAGATGCTTTTGTTCGATATGGCGACCGAAGCCCCAACCAATACAAAAGAGCACCACAAAGATCAGGACTTTAAAAATAAAGGCATCCATGACTTAGTCCTGAGTTGGAAATGGGTCTGGGAGTTTTTCTGAGTTGGCTTCTACGCGAACAGCCGTGCCATACACAAATAATTCAGATGCACCTTGAGCAATATTTGAGGTTGAAAAACGGATACCGACGACCGCATTCGCGCCTAAGGCACGTGCTTTATCAATCATACGGCTCATGGCTTCTTGACGGGATTCTTCGAGTAGTTCTGTATAACCTTTGAGTTCACCACCCACGATATTTTTTAGGCCAGCCATAAAGTCACGACCAACATGTTTACTGCGAACAGTACTGCCATAAACGACATCAAGTTGTTGTGTAATGGTATGACCCGGAACAGATTCAAGATTACTTAAAAGCATTTTTAGTTATCAATATAAAAAGGTGAATTGAAGATAGGAAACTCTTCAGCAAAAAGCAATATGTTCATTTTTATTTTAAAGCTTCGATCTAAAAATGAAAAAAGCCCACCGAAGTGAGCTTTTCAAATATTACTGGCTAGGCTAAATCAAATTATTGTTTTGATGCAGCCTTACGCTCAGCAGTAGAAGGTTGGTATTGCACAGCATCAGAAGTGTTGGCTTTGATACCACCACCAAGTGTTTTATACAATTCAACTTGGTTGTTGAGATTTGCTTGTTCAAGCAACAACAAACCTTGCTCAGCTGCATAAGATGCACGCTGCGCATCCAGCACAGTTAAGTAGCTATCAATACCAGCACGGAAGCGGGCATTTGATAGTTTGTACGTTGTATTGGTTGCATCAACTAAACGGCGCTGTGCTGCAATACGATCACCAATGTTTTGGCGAACTGCAAGCGCATCATTCACTTCACGGAAAGCTGACTGAACTGATTTTTCATAATCAGACAATGCAATTTTCTGGTCAGTTTCAGAAACTTTAATATTTGCCTGACGTGTACCCCAGTCGAAGATTGGAATATCTAGGCTAGGGCCAGCAGACCATACAAAGTTGCCTGATTTAAATAGATCACCTAAGTCCGTTGAAGCATAACCGGCTGAACCTGTCAGACTAATCGTAGGGAACAGACGTGCTTTAGCTGCACCAATGTTCGCACCGGCAGCAGACAGTTTATATTCAGCTGCACGGACATCTGGACGGTTGTTCAACAAGTCACTTGGAATACCTGAACCAATGGTATTGGTCGAAGTAATTCGATTGACACGTTGGTTCGGCAGCAAGTTCGCAGGTACTTGTTGACCCACTAATAGATTCAATAAATTTTGCGCTTGAGCAATTTGAGTTTTGTAGTTCGCAACATCATTACGTGCAGTTTCTACAGAAATTTGAGCCTGACGAACAGGAACTTCACTGTCAATACCGACATCAAAACGCTTTTTGTTCAGGTTGTAAGATTCAAGCTGAGCCTTTAAGGTTTGATCTGCAAGCTTCAAGTTCGAGTTAGCGTATGCATAGTTTAACCATGCTTGAGCCACTTGACCGATCAACGCAATTTGTGTTGCATCACGGGCACTTGCAGTTGCAAGGTAACTGTCTAAAGCATTGTCTTTTAAGCTACGTACACGACCCCAAAAATCAAGTTCATAGGCAGTGACACCTAAACCGACATTATAAGAGGTGATAGGCTTTGAATTCATCGTGTCTTGACGAAGTACGCTACCACTTGCACCAATGGTTGGTAATTGACCATTGGCAGTGATTTGATACTGTTGCTGTGCACGTTCAATATTTAAAGCAGCCGTACGTAGGTCACGGTTATT
This sequence comes from Acinetobacter sp. YH01020, assembly GCF_013420275.1. Taxonomy (NCBI): domain Bacteria; kingdom Pseudomonadati; phylum Pseudomonadota; class Gammaproteobacteria; order Moraxellales; family Moraxellaceae; genus Acinetobacter; species Acinetobacter sp. YH01020. The sequence goes on along the minus strand of NZ_VOYN01000010.1, from coordinate 80,178 downwards.
GGCTAAAGCTAAGTCAAGAACTTGTACCAGACGTTGGTCAGCAAAGAAATCTTTATATCCTTGTTCAGCAACAGAAGTACCAGAAGCACTTGCTGTGTAGCTTTCGGGGATATTGGTCTGAACAACCGGCTCTGGACCACGCATGCTTTGGCAGGCAGCCAAAGCAAGCGCAAGTGAAGAAACCGCAATGCTACGACCTGCAATAGACCATACATTTTGCATCACGATAAATGCTCCTGATTATTTTGTTGTTTTGGTTTGTACTTAAAGATACTTCGGATCCATACGTAGAACACAGGAATAAAGAAGATACCAAGTAGGGTAGAACTGATTACGCCACCCAATACACCATAACCTACAGAGTGCTGGCTACCTGCACCTGCACCCGAAGAAAGGGCAAGCGGAAGTACACCAAAACCAAAGGCTAAAGTGGTCATGATAATTGGACGTAGACGCATTTTAGCGGCATGCAATGTTGCGTCAAACAGATCTTCACCTTTTTCTTGAAGTTCTTTGGCGAATTCTACGATCAAGATCGCATTCTTCGCGGACAAACCAATGACGGCAATAATAGCCACCTGGAAGTAAATGTTATTCGCCAAGTTTGGATTTTTGAAGAACACCATTCCAAGGAAAGTCAGTAATAACGCACCCAATACACCTAATGGTACAACCAGTAATACTGAGAACGGAATAGACCAGCTTTCATACAAGGCAGCAAGACATAGGAAGACGATTAACAATGAAAGTGCGTATAGGAATGGTGCTTGTGCGCCAGACTCACGTTCTTCTAGAGATAAACCAGTCCATTCATAGTCAAAGCCTTGAACGCCCATCGAAGGAAGTTTTTGTACAATTTCTTCCATCGCTTTCATCGCGTCGCCCGAACTTACACCCACACCCGGTGAACCTTGAATGTTCACAGATGCGATACCGTTATAACGTTCAAGACGTGGTGAACCATAAGTCCATTCGCCAGTAGCGAAGGTCGAGAATGGAACCATTGTGCCTTGGTTGTTACGAACATACCACTGGCTCAGGTCTTCAGGCATCATACGTGCCGCAGCTTCACCCTGTACATAGACTTTCTTCACACGACCACGGTCAACGAAGTCGTTGATGTAAGAACCACCCCATGCCATACCCATTGTGGTATTGATTTCAGCAATGCTGACTCCCATAGCACCGGCTTGAGCTTGGTCAATCGTGATTTTGTATTGTGGCGTATCTTCTTGGCCGTTAGGACGAACACCCATGAGGCGTTTATCTTGAGCAGCCATACCGAGTACCATATTACGGGCATCGATAAGTTGTTGATGAGTTTGACCTGCAGAAGCTTTTAACTGCAAGTTGAAGCCGGCAGTTACACCCAATTCAGGCATTGCTGGTAATTGGATTGGCATGATGTATGAAGCATCCTTCACGATCATGTTCAATGCCATACCACGTTGAATAATCGCACCCACTTGAGATTCAGGTGATGTACGGTCTTCCCAATCTTTTAACTTGATGAATGCAAGACCTGCGTTTTGACCCACACCTGTGAACGAGAAACCGGCAACACTGAATACAGAATCGACATATTTTTCTTCGTTTTTCAGGAAGTAATCGGTCATTGCAGTGACAGTTTTATCCGTACGCTCAAGTGAGGCATTCGGTGGTAACTGTACCAGTGTCATTACAACACCTTGGTCTTCTTCAGGTAAGAATGATGATGGTAACTTTTGGAATAAAAGCACTAATAAGCCGATTACAACTGCATAAATCACACCAGAGAAAATCTTGTGGTGTGTCATGAAGTTCACGCCGCCTTGGTATTTATGCGCAACTTTATCAAAAGAGCTGTTAAACCAACGGAAGAAACGGGCAAAGATATTGTTGCTTTCAGGTTTGTTTGGATCATGTTGTTTCAACATGGTCGCACATAGGGCAGGGGTAAAGGTCAATGCTACAATCAATGACAGAATCATTGCTGTTACCAGCGTGATTGAGAACTGACGATAAATTACACCTGTCGTACCACCGAAAAATGCCATCGGCACGAATACAGCGGTTAACACAGAGGTAATACCGATTAAGGCACCCGAGATCTGTTTCATTGAGATTTCAGTTGCAGTCACTGGGTCAAGATGATCTTCAACCATGACACGTTCAACGTTCTCTACGACAACAATAGCATCATCCACGAGGAGACCAATCGCCAGTACCATCGCGAACATGGTGAGTGTGTTGATCGAGAAACCAAACATGTTAATGACAGCAAAAGTACCCAATACCACTACAGGTACAGCCAATGTCGGGATAATCGTTGCGCGCCAGTTCTGTAAGAATAAGAACATCACAAAGAATACAAGAATCACGGCTTCTACAAGGGTATGTACAACACTTTCAATCGATAACTTAATGAATGGAGTCGTATCAAATGCAAGCGTGTCTTTTAAACCTTCAGGGTAGTTTGGACGTAGTTCTTTTAAACGTGCTTCAACAGCTTCGGCTGTATCTAATGCGTTTGCACCAGTTGCTAGTTTGATCGCTACACCACCAGCAGGTTTGTTGTTGAACTTAGAGTCGAACTGATAGTTGTCAGCACCTAATTCAACACGTGCAACATCACCTAAACGTACCTGAGCACCATCACTACTGTTACGCAGGAAAATGTTTTTAAACTGCTCTGGTGTTTGCAACAAACTTTGTGCTGTAACCGTCGCGTTCAGGACTTGACCTTCAGTTGAAGGCGCACCACCTAACTGACCAACAGCAACCTGAGCATTCTGTGTACGGATAGCCGCAGCCACATCACTCGGTGTAACTTGTAGGTTTGCCATTTTGGATGGATCTAGCCAAATACGCATCGCATAAGAACCACCGAATACTTGGACTTCACCTACACCTGCCACACGGCTGAGCGGTTCAGAAATATTAGAGTTTACATAGTCCTTAATGTCGTCCGCAGTCAACTTACCTGACGGTGAGTGGAATGCTACAACTTGTAGGAAGCTTGCGCCAGATTTGGTGACTTTTACACCTTGACGTTGTACGTCTTCAGGTAAAAGCGCTGTCGCAGACTGGAGTTTGTTTTGGACTTGAACTTGGGCGATATCTGGATCGATCCCTTGTTCAAAGTTCAATGTAATAGATGCCTGACCGTTACCCGCACTGTTTGACGAAATATAACGTAAGCCATCCAAACCATTCATTTGTTGTTCAATGATTTGGGTTACGGTGTTTTCAACCGTTTCTGCAGACGCACCAGGATAAGTCGCAGAGATTGAAACCGTTGGCGGTGCAATGGTCGGATACTGTGCAATTGGCATATTTGATAGCGTGAGTACACCCGCTAGCATAATAACCAATGCAATCACCCACGCAAAAATGGGGCGATGAATAAAGAATTGAGCCATTCAGTCTACTCCTTATGCGTTTGAAGTAGCTTTTTGTTCAGTTTTAGGCGCTGCTTGTTCTGCAGCTTTAGCGTCTGGCTTTGCTGCAGCAGGTTGTTGAGCACCTTGAGGTGCAGCAGCCTGAGGTTGATACGGTTTGGCTACAACTTGTTGCTCAGCTTTCACTTTCGCAATACCGTCAACAATCACTTTATCGCCAGTGTTTAAGCCTTGAGTCACGATCCAGTTTGCACCTTGAGTACCGACTGTTGTTACAGGACGAGATTCTACAGCACCTTTTGCATTCACAATCATTGCCATAGCTTGACCTGTAGGGGTACGTGTAATAGCAGCTTGTGGAATAAGGTAAGCGTTTGGAATCACACCTTGAACGATGCGAGCATTGGCAAACATACCCGGAAGCAATAAATGGTTCGGGTTAGAGAACACAGCGCGAAGCGTAACCGTACCTGTATCAGGGTTCACACTCGCATCAGAAAATGCAAGACGACCTTCAATTGGGTATTCGCTACCATCTTCAAGACGTAATTTCACTTTGGTGTTATTACTGCTGTCTAAGTTGCCTTTGCTTAACTGTTGGCGAAGACGAAGAAGTTCAGCACTTGATTGGTTAATGTCAACGTACATTGGATCAAGACGTTGAATTGTGACTAATGGATCAGCCTGAGATGCAGTAACTAATGCACCCGCTGTCACTGTTGAACGGTTGGTTTGACCTGAAATTGGCGCACGTACAGTCGAGTAACCTAAGTTAATTTCTGCATTTTTAAGTTCTGCCTGAGATGCAGCAACATCTGCTTCAGCCAGTTTAACTTGAGCAACAATATCGTCGTATTCTTGTTTTGAAATCGCATTTGAGCCAACAAGCTGACGGTAACGACCTTCTTTAACACGTAACACGTTTAAGTTAGCTTGTTGACGTGTTAAAGCAGCACGAGCACTGTCAGCTGAAGCACGGTTTGTACGCGAGTCGATCTCGTACAAGGCTTGTCCTTCGCGAACATAACTGCCTTCTGCAAATAGACGTTTCAGTACTACACCACTGGTTTGTGGACGTACTTCTGAAATTTCATAGGCAGATGTACGGCCTGAAAGTTCAACAGATTGTTCAACGCTTTGCGGTTGGGCAACAATGACACCGACTTCAGTTGGTGGCATTTGCTGTGCAGCAGCAGCTTGCTGTGCATCTTTAGGATCTTTGCTACAACCAACAAGTGCAATACTTGTTGCCAATGCGCAAGCAGTCAGGGCAGGAGCCCAAAGCTTTGCAGACATCATTGTTCCACCTCAATTAGATATTTATCTAAATTATTCATTTGTTTACGCTTTACTGATTTTGATGTAACTCAAATAAAGTAGCGTGATCCAAATAAAACTTATGCTCCAACCGGATAAGACATCTGTCGGAAAATGAACCCCAACATAAATTCGCGAAACACCCATACACAGCATCCATAACAATGCCAAAATGGTGATCAAGCGATGTTGAGCATGTTGTCGGTAAATCAAGATCATCAGACACGCAAGCGATGCAGCATAACAACTGTGTGCGCTTGGAAATGAACTCCCGTAAGACGCTACAAGATGGTACATTTCTGGGGGACGCGGTCTGGTGAACGTAAATTTAAGCAACCATGCAAGGCCGATACTTCCAAAGATCCCTATACTGATAAAAACAAGCTCTGTGTATTTTTTATACCACGCAAAGTGTAAACACCATAGTGTGGTGAAAAATAATACAAAAGGCATGCCGCCTAGTGCCGAAAGTCCGATGGCAATTTGATTAAAAACAGCAATACGGTGCTGACTCATCCATTCCACGAGATTTAAATCTATTAGATTTAAATGGCTGGAATAAAGAGACAACACACTGATAATTAATGCAAAAAAACCAACAAACAGTAGCGTTCGTGGCATATTTTATTCCTTGTCATTTTAACCGGTTCGAGCTCGGTTAATTAATGGACTAAAGTGTACTCATCAGTACACTTTATTTCAAGTCTGTGTAAATCATACTGATTTTATTTTTTGTGTTCATTTACATCTTACTAAAATAAAACACAAATCTGCTAATGATTGTTCTTACTGGTTTGTGTGCCATCTTCAACTTCAAGTGGAGTTTTCGGTGGCCAGAAAAAGTCACTTGGTCGAGTTAGAAAATGAGTCATCACCAATTTAGCCAGTGGTTTCCATTGTTCAAATCTTACGCGACGTGCCCGTAGTGCCACAATAATGGTTAACGTGAAACTGACGAATAAGTTGGTAAGACCGATCAGAATAACCCCTAAGAATGACACAATGATTAAGCCAATGTCTGGTGAACCATTGATATTGATGAGGCCTTGAATAAAGTTTGCCGATGCGAAGGCAATGTGGCGAATATCTAAAGGTAAACCTAAGATATAACCAATCGTTCCCATACTACCAAGCATGATCCCGAATAAGAAATTACCCGCCAAAGCACCTAAGTTTCGCTCAATGTAAGCGGCAAATTTATCCAGTCTGTCTTGACCCATGATGCGTTTTAACTTTGGATGTGCTTGAATCCGTGGTCCAACTTTGCGGTAGACCGCCATGTTGTCAAAGTAACCAGCAATTAAACCGGATAAAAACAAACATACCCCAGCAATCGCAGCATGGGGGACAGCGAGTGAGGTGAAGGGATTGAGGTCGTGTAAGGTTTTGGCTGCTTTTGCATGGTTCATTAAGGGTTCATGTAAGGCCATGTCCCAACTGAGGGCGATCAGCGCTGCAACCGGAATCGCAATACTGATGTTGCCTAAAATCGCAATAAACTGGGTACGGATAATATTAATAATCAGCGCGGCCAGTTCGGCAATCTGCGCCATTTTCGAGCCTTTACGATGCTGAACCGTCGAGGCAAGTGCGGCAGCTGTCATCGCAGGCTGTTTAGTGGCAACCGTAAAATGTAAGACATGAATCAGCATAAAGCCAAAAGAGTAGTTCAGACTATATGAAATGGCTTGCATGAGCGGTGCCATGGTCACACGGGCCATCAGCACTTTTAAAGTTGCCATACATGCAATGATCACGCCGGCACCTGCCGCAGATCGGTACATGCTCATAAAGCCTTGTTTGTCTGTACTTACATAGTGTTCGCCAGTTTTACTTGCGTTTTCGGTAACTTGTAGGGCAACCAACTCACTATTGGTGGCGAGCAAATCGCGCACGCTGCGCTCGCTATAAATCGCTGACGTCACATCACTGAGTAAACTGCCCATGGACACATAGCGGACGTCATCTTCTTCAACAATCAGGTTGAGTAAGATTTCTAAGCGATCTAAACACTGTTCTAAAAGCGACAATAAGTAAGTTAGGCTGACACTTACACCAATACGTTTGGTCGCACGGCGAATCTTCAGCACCACATCACGACATTGTTCCAGCATCACCAACGCTTGAGAAGCATCCGGTGGTAGCACGGCACTCATTTCTTCAGCACTTTGATGGAGCTTTTTATATTGTTGAATAAAATCGTTTATTTCACGGTTTTGCACCAAAAAAGGCGATTCATATTCGGTCAGTTCAGGCTGCGCATTAATAAATTCAGGATATAAGCCAATACCACTCACCCGATAGGACAAAACGGTAATAGCTTTAATTAACTCACGGCGAATTTTCTTTTTTTCTTCCTGATTGCTATGGCCTTGGTTAAATAATCGAAATAACTGTATCCATTGCTGATCATCAATATTGTCGAGCCAATATTTGTCGCTATGACGATAAAAAACTCGGCGGACTAAATCTTGTAATTGAGTTTCGTCATTGATCAGGGGAAGAAAATGTGCGCCAAGCCGTTGGAACAGCTGTCCCCAAAAACCATCGAGAGACAAAATACCCGTGTCCGCATATAAACTGGTTTGCTTATATCGGCTAATGAGTTTTAGAACAAAGCTTTGCAGGGTAGAGGCTGCATCTGGCGTGATGAGTAAAGCTTGGATGAAAGCCTGAAATTTTTTCTTAATTTCGTCGGTGTTTTTTGTATCTTCTGGTCGAATTCGGTTGACCAATTCGATCAGCAAGTTTTCATCCAGCACAGCCCGAGGGGTATCGAGCTGTTGCTGCATGGTCAAAAAGATATCATTCAGTTTTATATGCATAGGCAAGGGGAATTACGATGAATATTGTTAATTATTGAATTCGGTGTAATGCCAAGTTTGCGAGGTTGATTAAAGCTTGACGATATTCAGTATCTGGTAATGCCGCTAAAGCGGCTAGTGCTGCTTCAGTTTCTTCAGTCGCACGTTGGCTACAATAATCGAGTGCCCCAGAGCTTTGTACAATCTGAATAACACGCTCTAAATCTGCCGTACCACCTGTGGCAATACTGCGGCGAATAATGTCATGATCTTCGCCAGTGGTATTCTTTAAGGCAGAGATTAAAGGTAAAGTTGGTTTACCTTCCATCAAATCATCACCAATATTTTTACCTAATGTTTCAGCATCTGAGGTGTAATCTAAAATATCGTCAATAATTTGAAAGGCATTTCCAAAGTGTCCGGCAAATTTTCTAAGCGGTTCACGGTACTCTGGTGTACCAGTCAGAATCGCTGCACCTTCGGTGGCGAGCTCAAATAAACGTGATGTTTTACCGTGAATAATATCTAAGTAGGTTTGTTCAGTGGTTTCGGGTTGGTGCTGTGATTGAAGTTGTAACACTTCACCTTCAGCAATTTCACAGGTGCCCGTTGAAAAGTCTTTGAGTAATACTTTGCTGTCTAGATCCACCAATAAATCAAAAGCACGAGAAATTAGAAAGTCACCCACAAGTACCGCAGTTTGATTATTCCATGTCGCATTTGCAGTTGGGCGACCACGGCGTAAACCTGATTCATCAACTACGTCGTCATGTACCAAGGTTGCGGTATGTAGCATTTCAATAATTGCTGCAAGTTTACGATGTTTTTCTAAATCTTCTGCGCCGCAAGCTTTTGCTGCAAGTAAGCACATAATTGGACGCATGCGTTTACCGCCTGCTTCAACTACATGTTTACTGACGGCCATGACCAAGGCAACTTTAGATGTGATCCCTTCATTAATAAATTTGTCCATCGCAGCAAAGTCAGTGGCAACAGGCGCGAGAATATCTTGCTTAAAGTCGATGGTCATATGAAGAGAAACCTCAATAATTTTTGAATTACAGACGTAGTGTAGCAATTTGTTATAGGAATAACAGATAAGAACTTACTCAATTGACTTAATCTTAAGTGATTTTTTTCATCAAGCGGTAGTTTTGTGCTTATTTTTTAACAGACTTTTATCTTTAGCATGTTGTTTGAACAGCATGTTGTTGATGTCAGTCCAGTGTATATTAGCGAATTGTTGCTAAAAATCTATGTCAAACCCTGCCAAAAGCATGTTCAGTGAATTGGAGCACTCATTTTAATAGTTTTAATGACGCTGTTTATATAATAAACGCAGACTCATCTAATATTTTACGGAAATGACTTGTTGTTTTTCGGGTTATCCCTTAAAATCTTTGCCTTTGCAAAACCCCAGTGACGATCGTTTTAAGATCGGTATATCCCTTTACCGGCACGACAACACGGGCATGTTTGGAGTACTTAAATGTACGCAGTAATCCAAAGCGGTGGTAAACAACACCGTGTAGTTGAGGGTGAAACCCTTAAAGTAGAATTATTGAAAGCTGAAACTGGCTCAACTGTTACTTTTGATGACGTGTTGATGCTTGTTAACGGTGACAGCATTCAAATTGGTGCACCAGTAGTAGCTGGCGCTAAAGTAACTGCTGAAGTAGTTAGCCATGGTCGTCACGACAAAATCCGCATCATCAAAATGCGTCGTCGTAAACACTATCGTAAACAACAAGGTCACCGTCAATGGTTCACTGAGTTGAAAATTACAGCTATTTCAGGCTAATTACGAGGAGTAAGTAGACATGGCAACTAAAAAAGCCGGTGGTTCGACTAAAAACGGTCGTGACTCGAACCCAAAAATGTTGGGTGTTAAAATCTACGGCGGTCAATCTGTGACTGCTGGTAACATCATCGTTCGTCAACGTGGTACTGAATTCCACGCTGGTGTAAATGTAGGTATGGGCCGTGACCATACTTTATTTGCAACTGCTGACGGCGTTGTAAAATTCGAAGTGAAAGGCCAATTCGGTCGTCGCTACGTATCTGTTGAAGCGTAAGCTTTAATAGAAAAAACCCGCATTTTTGCGGGTTTTTTTTCGTCTGAAGAAAATGTGAGGTATTTTTTTAGATTGTTACAAACGATGTATGCATCAATAAATAACCATAAATGGTGATTTTAATCACAAAAAATAAAGAGCGTAATAGAGGAGTACAAATACAAAAAAAGGATAAGGACATGAATAAAATATTGAATACGGTTTTTATCAATACTGACTATCAGAAAAGGAATTATCCTGATAAAAGCCAACAAACTGCATTTGAAAAGACACTAGGACTTGGTGAAACGACTTCAATCGCTATTAAAGCTGTACCAAAATTACTTGCTGTAAGTATTTTACTGTCATTGGGTTCAATTACTTGGGCTGGCGGTTCAGGAGGGCATGCCTCAGGTGGTTCAACCTGTTCGAGTAGCTGTAATGATTCACATCAGCATTCAGGTGGAAAAGGGCACACAAGTCATGGGAATGGCAATGGTTATGGACATAGTGGCGGAGGAAAACCTCATACTGGACCACAAGGACCACAAGGACCACAAGGACCACAAGGACCACAAGGACCACAAGGACCACAAGGACCACAAGGACCACAAGGTGTAAAAGGTGATACTGGAGCACAAGGTGAACAAGGTCTTCAAGGTTTACAGGGCGAGCAAGGTATCCAAGGTGTGAAAGGTGATACTGGAGCACAAGGTGAACAGGGTCTTCAAGGTTTACAGGGTGAGCAAGGTATCCAAGGTGTAAAAGGTGATACTGGAGCGCAAGGTATCCAAGGTGTGAAAGGTGATACTGGAGCAACAGGTGAGACAGGAGCCACTGGATATAATGCTTATCAAGTTGCGCAAGTAAATGGTTTTGACGGTACCATTACCGAATGGCTCGCTAGCTTAAAAGGCGATATGGGGAATACAGGTATGACTGGTGCAACAGGTTTTAGTGCTTATGACGTTGCAGTTGGTAATGGTTTTGAAGGCAGCGTTACTCAATGGTTGGCCAGCCTTAAAGGAACAAATGGTACCAATGGGATCTCTAAAGAAGTAATGGATGCTGCTGACACCTATATCCTGAATGAAGCAAAAACTTATGTGAACCAAGTTGGACAACAAACTCTTAACCAGGCAAACGCCTATACTGATAGTCGTGTAAACGCCTTGAATAGAGACATGCGAAAACTCGAAGATCGAACCTATGCAGCAGTGGCTTCAAGCATTGCAATCGCTTCCTTACCACAACCTACAGATGCAGGTTACAACATGTTCAGTGCAGGTATGGGGACTTGGGACGGTGAGCAAGGCTATGCTCTTGGCTTCAGTGGTGTCACTGAAAACAAAAAATATGTGTATAAAATTGGGGTAACCAGCAACTCTGAAAGTGACTTTGGTGCAGGAGCGGCTATTGGGTGGCAATGGAAATAACTGAAAATTGGAATGTTGAAATTGCTAAATCATGGTTTAATTATTTGAAAGGCATTTGAATCAAATCAAGTGCCTTTTTACTTTATATTTCTCCATCATGATGAATAAAAAACAGCAATTTGCATTAATAACCATACAAAACTTCTTATTTTCTCTAAATTTAGTCAATGAAAGTGGTTTAAGATGGAGCCATCTAACAAATTGCGTTGATGCAAATATAAAAGGTGAATCTATGAAAATGCTTCGTAAAACCATCTGTGCTATGGCATTAGGTGCAGCGACACTGGCACCGGTTATGAGTACGACAGTATTCGCGGCACCAGTTGCAGCGTCGGAGCAGCAGGCAACTGCCAATTTGGTGAAACAATTATCGGGTATTAAAAGTTTTACTGCTAACTTTCAGCAAACTACAAAAGTGACCAACCCGAAAGCAACTCAAAAGAAAGGTTTAAGTGCTCAGCATATGAACCAGACTTTTACTGGGGTCATGAAAGTTCAGCGTCCGGGTAAATTCTATTGGGAAACAACCAGCCCATCTAAGCAAACCATTGCGACTACAGGTAAAACAGTTTGGATCTATGACCCAGACCTACAACAAGCAGTACGCCAAAGCTTAGATGACCAAGTTGCGAATACGCCTGCATTATTATTGTCGGGTAATACGGCTCAAATCATGAAGTCTTATCGTATTACACAGCCAAATAAGACAAAAACTTATTACACCTTATATCCAAAAAGTGATGATGGCGTATTTCAAAGCTTAACCATTAGTTTTGGTGCGAAAAATGCACCAACCTTAATGATTCTCCAAGACTCATTAGGTCAAACAACAAATGTACGTTTCAATAATGTGAAGGTGAATGCGTCTATTCCAGCGTCAACCTTTAACTTTGTACCTCCAAAAGGTACGGACATTATTGATCAATAATTCTCATGAACGAAAAAAAGCAGACATCGGTCTGCTTTTTTTATGGAGAAATGTAAAGCAAGCAAGCTGAATTTAAGTGAAATTTAGTAGTATGCTGATATTCGCAGGTTGCTTAAATGAAGTGACTTGTGGTTTTGACTGTTGCTATAGGGAATTTTGGGATGAAAAAAAATCATATGAATAATATAGCTTGGGCTGTTTCAGCTGTGGTTTTAATTGGGTCATTAACGGCCTGTCATCCTCGAAATGAACCTGTTGAAGGTGCAACGACGGAACAGAAGCCAGCGGTCGTCGCTGATGCGATTCCACTTATTCAATCGAAATCTGTTGCGATGCAATTGCCGAAAGCACAAGCTTGCGATGCGGAAGGTTGTACCCAATATACGATTCAAACGGTTGAAACCAATGTTGATTGGATTAATCAATATTTTACTGACCGAATTAAAAAGGCAGATCCGATTGCATTTTCAACTGAGCCGAATCAAAAAATTGATTTATCGGACAAGACGGATGCAGGCTTAAGTCAAAGTACCACTTCTGTTCGATACATTAGTCAGTGGGGGCATATTGCAACTTTTGCGATCGAAAGCTATACCTATGCAGCGCATGCTGCTCACGGCATGTCTCATGTCGAATATGTCAATTTTGATTTAAAAGCCAAAAAACGTTTGGCTTTACAAGATGTCTTAGTCAAAGGTGCAGATGCGAAAGTGATTAGCGCATTATTTGATGCCAACTATATGTGGTTAGATAGTCACGATATTGAACGTTCAAAACTACAGTTAAGCGATAATTTTTATTATGGCGCGAACGGGATCGTATTTGCTTATCCGCTGTATGAATTGGCGAGCTACGCAGAGGGCATGCCTGAGCTAAAACTTCCATATTTTATGGCTAAAGGGCTATTTAAACCTGAATATTTACCAAGTTTGCCAAATTACGAAACCAAATAAGACAATTTGCAGCAAGATTATTGGTCTAATAAGGGGCAGCTGTAAGCTCGGTCACTGTATTTTTGAGTGTTAAGAGCTTACACTATAGCCAGTTTTTTTCTTTACTTAAGATTGGCTATGATCGACCCGAAATTACTCAGAAATAATATTGAGGCTGTAAACTTAGCCTTAGCAAAACGTGGTGTTCAACTCAACGTAGCAGAGTGGGCAGACCTTGAAGCTCGCCGTAAGGAAATTCAGTCTAAAACTGAGTCGTTACAAGCTGAACGTAATGCTGGTGCAAAACAAGTTGGTCAAATTAAAAAAGCTGGCGGTGATGCATCTGAAATCATGGCACGTATGTCTGCCATTGGTGATGAAATTAAAGCGGCAGAACTCGCACTTTCTGACCTTCAGGCTGAACTCGAAGCCAAATCTTTATCGATTCCAAATTTACCTCATGAGTCTGTGCCAGAAGGTAAAGACGAAAATGACAATGTTGAAGTTCTAAAATGGGGTACACCACGTCAGTTTGATTTTGAAGTCAAAGACCATACTGATCTTGGTGAAATGATGGGCGGTTTAGAATTTGAAACCGCAACTAAATTGACAGGTACTCGTTTTAGCGTACTCAAAGGCCCATTGGCGCGTTTACAACGTGCAATTACCCAATTTATGTTAAATACACATACCTTGGAAAATGGCTATACCGAAGCTTATGTACCTTATTTGGTTAATGCAGACTCTTTACGTGGTACAGGCCAATTGCCTAAATTTGAAGAAGATTTATTTAAACTTCAAGGCGAAAAAGAATACTACCTGATTCCTACTGCAGAAGTGCCTGTAACCAACTTCGTGCGTGACGAAATCATTGACCCAGAACGTTTGCCATTAAAATATGCAGCGCATACACCATGTTTCCGTAGTGAAGCGGGTTCGTATGGTCGTGATACACGTGGTTTGATCCGTCAACACCAATTTGACAAAGTAGAAATGGTTCAGATTGTAAAACCTGAAACTTCGATGGATGCTTTGGAAGAATTAACGGGTCATGCCGAAGGTATTCTTCAAGCATTAGGCTTACCATACCGTAAAGTCGTTCTGTGTGGCGGAGACATGGGCTTTGGTGCAATCAAAACTTATGATTTAGAAGTTTGGGTACCAAGTCAAAATACCTACCGTGAAATTTCATCTTGCTCATGCATGGGTGACTTCCAAGCACGCCGTATGAAAGCGCGTTACCGTGCTGACCAAAAGAAAACTGAGTTTGTACACACGCTGAATGGCTCAGGTTTGGCCGTTGGCCGTACATTACTTGCCGTGATGGAAAACTATCAACGTGCAGACGGTTCAATTGAAATTCCAGCAGTACTTCGTCCATATATGGGTGGTGCTGAATTTATCGATTAATAGTCGATAAAGTGCATACATTTGTGCACAAAAATTGCTTAAGACAATCAGATTTAAACTATTGAGGTCGTGTGTGGATATCTTTCCAATCTCTTTGAAGTTGCAGCAGCAACCTTGTCTGATTGTTGGCGGTGGTCGAATTGCATATCGAAAGGCTGTGCTGCTTGCAAAAGCGGGCGCTCAGCTGACAGTTTGCTCACCTGAAATTGAAGATGATTTATTGAGCTTGGTTAATAAAACCCAAGGTCAATATCTCAACTCGATTTATCACGAATCGGTTTATCAAGAAAATGCCATTGCGCTGCGTCAGTTTCGTTTAGTGATTGCAGCAACCAATGACAAAGCTGTCAATCAGGCGGTATTTGAAGCCTGCGAAGCTGAAAATGTCTTGGTTAATAGTGTCGATGATCCGCCGCATTGCCGTTTTATGGTTCCTGCGATCATTGACCGTTCTCCACTGGTCATCTCCGTTGCATCTAATGGCACATCGCCAGTACTCTCACGCCAAATACGCACCCAGTTAGAAAGCTCGATTCCGCATGGCATGGGCAAACTGGCTGAGTTCTCAGGCCAATGGCGCGCAGCCGTTAAAGCCAAAATCGTCAATCCAGATGAACGCCGTATTTTTTGGGAAGACTTGTATGCAAGCCCGCTCAAAGAGCAGGTATTTAATGACAATTTGACTGAAGCCAATCGTTTGATTGAACAGGCCTTATTGGAATGGAAACAGCCGAAAGGTGAGGTGTATTTGGTTGGGGCGGGGCCGGGTGATCCAGAGCTATTGACTCTGAAAGCTTTACGCTTAATGCAGCAAGCAGATGTGGTGATTTACGATCGTTTGGTTTCTCAGCCGATTATGGACCTCTGCCGCCGTGACGCTGAAAAAATTTACGTAGGTAAAGCACGATCTAATCATGCTGTTCCGCAAGAAGGCATCAATGCCTTACTGGTGAAATATGCAAGTGAAGGCAAACGTGTCTGCCGTTTAAAAGGCGGAGATCCATTCATCTTTGGCCGCGGCGGTGAAGAAATTCAGGAACTTTTTGCGGCAGGCGTTGCCTTCCAAGTCGTTCCAGGGATTACTGCTGCATCTGGTTGTTCGGCTTATGCAGGGATTCCTTTAACGCATCGTGATTATGCGCAAAGTGTACGCTTCCTGACAGGCCATCTGAAAGAAGGTTCGCCTGAGCTGCCTTGGAATGAGTTGGTTTATCAAAATCAAACGCTTGTGCTGTATATGGGCTTGGTCGGTCTAGAAAAAATTTGTGAGAAACTCATCGCGCATGGGCAGCGTTCAGACATGCCTGTCGCATTGGTTTCTAAAGGGACGACACCTGAACAAAAAGTCGTGGTCGGGACATTGGCAGATATTGCATCTAAAGTCAGTGAATACCAAATTCAGGCGCCTACATTGACGATTATTGGTGATGTGGTGAGTCTGCGTGAACAGCTTCAATGGCATGAGCGAGGGTAAGCAACGCAACGCGTTGCCCGAGCGCAAGGCGAAGGCTATGCCTGAGCAAAGAGGATAAGCAAGTTCTGGTATTGTCCAATTGCAATGCGCAAACTAAGCAAAGAGGATAAGCAAGCTGCTCAATTGTCCAAATGCAAGGCGAAGGCTATGCCCGAGCAAAGAGGATAAGCAAGTTCTGGTATTGTCCAATTGCAATGCGCAAACTAAGCAAAGAGGATAAATAAGTTCTGGTATTATCCAATTGCAATGCGAAAGCTAAGCAAAGAGGATAAACAAGCGCTTGTAGTATCATCTAAACTTATGCTTTAGCTTTGTAACTATAGCCTGAGTTTTAAGCCATTATTTAACTAAAGAGTAGAGAAAAAAACTGTGATCCATGTTGTTTTATACGAGCCAGAAATTCCTGCAAATACAGGGAATATCATTCGTTTATGTGCCAATACTGGAGCGCAGTTGCATTTGGTCAAGCCATTAGGCTTTGAGCTGGATGATAAAAAACTTCGCCGCGCCGGTTTGGATTATCATGAATGGGCGCACATGAAAGTGTGGGAAAACTTTGAAGAATGCCTTGCGGGCTTAAAAGCGCAAGGTATTGAGATGGATGCCATTTATCCATTAACCACCAAAGGATTTGAAACACCGCATACCTCTAATCTAAATCGCCCTGTAGCATTGTTGATGGGGCCAGAAACACGTGGTTTGCCAGAAGATGTCCGTATGATGTTCCCGAAAGAACATTGGATTCGCCTGCCGATGGCACCAAATTCACGCAGTTTAAACTTGTCTAATGCTACTGCTGTGATTTTATATGAAGCTTGGCGTCAGCAAGACTTTAAAGAATTGGTCTAAGTGTGATCTGTTCAAAAAGCCGCTCTATCGAGCGGTTTTTTATTGGGAGTGAACACAGTGAACCGTTTACAGCAATGAAGTTTTGTAAAATAAGGGCTTAAAAACTTCAGCATCAATATAAAAATGTGTATAAGAACACTGTGAAGAAATAAAACGGGTACTTAAAACTTGAAATCTATAAATTTAAAAGCTTTTGGTGTCGTGATTGCGACCGGATTCATTTCATCAATGAGTTGGGCTAATCCAACCGTATCGAACACAACAGAACAGACACCAGTGACCGTCACTGCTACTACAGAAAATGTTCCAGTTGTACCGAAGGTTGAGGTAATCAAGCCTTTTACTAAGGCTGAAATCAAGCAGGGCATGCTGGAAATGCAGCAAAGACAAAATCAGCGTATTGAGGAATGGGGAAAAACACTAAAAGCCGACGATTTTGAACGTTCATGGTATGGTGGTCGTCAATTGAAAAAGTCCAAGCGTCAGGAAGTTTGCGGGATCTATCAGGGTTTAGTGAATGAAACCTATGGGTTGGCACAAAAAAATAAAGCAAGATTGAGTCAAGCGGATCAAAAACAAATATCAGACCGCAACCAATTTATTCAAAGCTTAGGTTATGAAAATAATATCGTTGATACCAAGATGGGTTTTAATTGCCGCTTAAAATAAGTGATTTTTATCACTGCTTTGATTTATGTGAATGATCCATGTCCTTGATGTAAAAAATAAAGGACATGGAAAAGCTTAAGTACTTTTAAAAGCTCGAGAAACCTAGTGAATTAATCAATTAAATTAAAGTCACTCAGTTCTGTTTGCAGATGTTTTGGATTGTTTGCAAACAGCAGTTGACTACTAGTGTATAACCAACCGAGTTGACCTTGCTGCTGAAGACGTTTCAGCAAGACATCGTTAAACGTCGACGTTGCAAAGACAGTTTCGCTAAAGACTTTAAACTCACCGACATTAGTGTTTTCACTGTCTTTCATAAACAGCATGCCGTTTTTGGTGGTTGAACTCATATCTAAAGCACGGCTGACTAAGCGGTAACCGTCTTTAGCTTGCTCATCAATCAATGCCTGTAATTTTAAGCTGCGCTCTAGACTATTGCTGCCGGTTGGGTAAGTTTTATAGCGATAGCTGTAGGTGCCATGGTGTGTGCTGCTATTCATACAGGTTGCAACTTTAGGACTATTTTGTTTGCCGTTCAGAATTTCAGGTCGTAAACCTGTGAAATAGCTTTTGAACTGAATAATACGGCAGCCTTGGGCACCCAGTGTATTGAGCATGGTTTCCAGTTGCACTGGGTCAACGAGTGGGGAAACATAGCCGCTGTCATAGGTGTATGTCGCGGTATCGTTTTCTTTTTTAATGAAATAATCTTTGAAATTCAGGGCATTGGTTGGTCTGACGCTATGCAAGTATTGATAGCCTGATTTGCCTTTTTCATTTAACTGATTACGCCATGTAAAATATATGTCAGCGGTAGAGGGTGCTGCACGGTCTGCAACAATATGATTGAAACGCGTATTTTCATTGGCAAGTTTCATGTAGCTATTAACATTACCATTGTCCAGAGTTTTAGTATCATAGCCAATTAACTTATAACCGCTTTGTCCCATTGTATTGAGCTGAGCCAAGAAGTTTACTGTGTCGGTGGTATTAATAAAATTCTCAGACTTAAAATCTGCAGTTGTGATTTTGGTTTTCGGTTTTAAATTGGTGAAGAATTCATTGGAATTTTTTGTATAGCAGCGGCTGTCCTTGAGTGGGTCGGTAATTAGACCTCGTTGCATGATGATATAGCTTGGATTTGAAATCGTCGCGTTAATTACACAGAAAGAATGATTATTTAAAAAAGTTAAAACGCGGTTGCTCGTCGCGCCACCTCTGACTGGTTGAAACTTAATCGAATGATATTCAAAGTTATTTAGTGTTGCAGCCGGCTGTATTTCACTTATAACCATGTCATGAAGTAATTGATAGCGTTTGGAAACAAATTCACCGCTGCAAGTTTTACTTGAACTATTGTGTACCGCATATTTTAGTTCTTCGTTCACTGCACTGACTGAGTTTTCACTGGTTTTATGAATTGAAATTTGTGGTAAATCGCAATTATTGTTACCGAGGGCAGAATTCCCTTGAATCCATTCTCCTGTGAATTTATCCGCTACAGTTGTTGGTGTTGGTGTTGGTGTTGGTGTTGGTGTTGGTGTTGGTGTTGGTGTTGGTGTTGGTGTTGGTGTTGGTGTTGGTGTTGGTGTTGGTGTTGGTGTTGGTGTTGGTGTTGGTGTAGGTGTAGGTGTAGGTGTAGGTGTAGGTGTCGCGCCATCATCATTGGAGCTTGATCCACCACAGCCCACCAATGTCGTAAATACAGCAGCGATAATGCTGATTTTGTGATTATTATTCATGACTAGTGCTCAATAGAGTAAAGTTGTTATGTACGGCTGATGCGGTTGTATAAACATTTAAAATCAAGATTTATTGAACAAGGTGTGATTCAATCCAGCCATTGCCATGTTCTGTAGTGACTTCTATCAAACCTGTTTTAGTCATGTTTCCCGCAAAAATAATATCTGCATTTTTTGACAGTTTATTAATAACTTGGCTCGATTTATCGGCAGTTTGATAAAGCGGTAGATTATTAATTTTAGGTCTAAGTTGCTGTCCCATACTGAAACCATTTGCAGCATAACTTGAGTTAGTCGTGGCCCGACTACCTGTCCATTCTTTTGCGGTATTCGATACTTCTTTGGATGTTTCATTAAATTGATTCAGCGTATTTCTTAAATCACGCATGGTATCGGCAAAACCTGCATATACCGGTATTGAAGCTAAAGACAGACTGCTAACGATGACTAAATGACGAATTTTCATGAACTTTCTCCTTTACTTTGTTATGTCATTCCGCGTGATATTTGACGGATTCATAACATTCGCGGTGTTTAAATAATTATAAAATGCGAAAATTTAGCATTTTAAAAATAGATCATTTATACTTCACTTGTAAAGAGGGTGGAGTGGTGAAGATGAATTTAGAAAGCCAGAGTGAACATCTAAAGCAAAGTAAAAATTGGTATCAGTCCTTACCGACGGAATGGCAAAATTGGTTGAATGAAAATATTGAAAATGGTTGCGATGTACAGAAAATAAGTCTAATTTTACAATCACATGGATTAAGCCCAAGGGCGGATCAATACTTATTTTCTGATGCAGACCAACTTTCAGAACAGCTGCAAAATGAACTTTTGGAATACAGTCTTGAGGGCTTAGAAACAGATGAAATTTTAGAAAAAATTAAGCAAAAAAATATTTCAAATCATTTGATCATTCAGTTTCTAAAGCGTGTAAACAATAACGTAATTTTTAAAAAACTGAAGCAAGTACAGCAACAGCAGAATAAACAGCGTTGGCTATTACAGGTGATGGGTCAATTGAATCAATTGAACGACCACAGTCCATCCACAATCGATTGCATAGAAACACCTGATTTTGAAACATTTATAGAGCGGTATTATAGCCAGATGCGACCAGTCATTTTAAAAAGTGGGATACAACATTGGCCTGCACTGCATAAATGGAGTCCTGATTATTTTGCACAGCATTTTGAAAATGAGTTGGTTGAAGTCCAGATGCATCGTGAGCAGCATCAAGATTTTGAAAAAAAATCGGTACAATTGAAACGTATTATTCTGATGCAAGATTTTGTCGCACAAATTAAAGCCACTAAGCACAGCAATGACATTTATTTAACTGCGAATAACGCCGCTCAAAATAAGCAATTTATGCAAAAGATTAGTGAAGATCTAGGTGACTTCGCCAAAGGTTATTGTCAAAACGAGATCAAAGATCGACATTTTTTATGGTTTGGCCCTGCAGGCACATTTACACCACTGCATTATGACTTAACCAATAATATGTTGGCACAAATCTATGGACGTAAAAAAGTGACTTTGATTCCTGCATGGCAAATGCCGTATATGTATAACGATCATTGGGTATTCAGTCAGGTTTCAGACGTCGCAAAGGCTGATCTAGCAGACTATCCATTGTTAGAAAAAGTGACGCCATTTGAGTGCATTTTGCAACCTGGAGAAACCTTATTTATCCCAATTGGCTGGTGGCATAGTGTTGAAAGTTTAGATATATCGATCAGTGTTTCATTTACGCATTTTAATGTAAATAATCATTTTTTTACTGAATATCCTCAAGATCTCATCAGATGAAAATTGTGAAGTAGATTAAATAATGCGAAAATTTCACCTACAGAGTATTTCTTTATTTGTTGGCTAATTGCATGACTAAACTGCCGCTGGACGATGCCCAATTCAATTTACAGCAAGTGCTGCTTTTAATGGGATATTTAAGTGAATGGCTCATTCGTTCAGGTGTGGGCTATACGGAGTTTACTGCTGCATTGAAGCCGATATTTTATGAACAGGCAGAGCTGGAACTGGCGCGCATTGAGCAAAAACCGACAATTTCAGCGATCAGTTTGCTGTCTGGCCTGCACCGTAAAGATGTCACCGCTTATAAGCAGACTGTACAGGCGGGTAAGGCGCTGACTGAAGCGCCGGTCTCAGAACCGATCAGCGTGCCGTCCAGAGTTGTTGGCCTATGGCTGGCTGAAGGCTGGAAAGAGACTTTGCCTTTTTACAGCGAAACCGAAAACAGCTTTGAACATCTGGTGAAACGGGTATCTACAGAACGCCACCCGCGTTCTGTCTTGAATGAACTGATCCGTTTAGGGGTCGTCACTGAGCAAGCAGAGAATGTATCGCTGCAAAAAGGCCAGTTTATTCCTGACCCCTCATTGCAGGAAGCCCGGAAAATTTTGACAGCTAATTTGAGCGCGCATTTGGCTTCAGGCTTACATAATTTGTTTCAAAATACAGGTGATACTTATCTGGAACAGGCAATTTGCGCAGATGAATTAACTGAAGAATCAATTAAAATTTTACATAATGAAAGCCTGAAATTATGGCAAGAATATTCATTGCGCTTATTAAAAATAGCATCGGAAAGATGCGCTATAGATGAAGGAAAGCCTGATGCGACACAAGCCTTCAGATTTGGAGTTTATCAGCATGACCGTGAGTAAGCCGCTCAAGCTGTTCAGTATTTGCATGCTTTTCGCAGCAATGTCAGGATGCGGGGATTTATTTGGCGCAGGAGGCGTCAGCTTAGAAGGGACAGGCAACGGCAAGCCGACCGTGCCGGGCATGGGAAATGCCGGTGAGGATAAAACAGATAAAGTAGCGGATTCAGATTATAAGCTGAATCTGTCATTGGGAGCATCAGCGGTAGATTCCTGCAATTTAGTGATTCGTGAATTGCAGTTCATCAATACCGCATCCGATACCGCGGTGTTTCAAAATTCAGTGATCCCTGTGAACTTTGATAAAGACGGCATTGTGCCGGTCACAGTGCAGCTGACTTTGGAAAACGCCAATGCGTCCGCTGTGGAAATTGAATATGCGCATTGCGATGTGCCGCTAATGCTGCAGAATGCCGCTGCGGATGTGCAGTATTTTCCGGCGCGCGAATGCAGCGCAATGAAAACAGAGCTGCTGGCTTCGGATGAAATACGCAGTTTTAGGCTGAATTACAGTCTGGATACAGCTATGCAAGGCAATTGGAGTGTGCACAGCAAGCTGAAAATGAGTGTGCCGGGACAGCCAGCAGAACAGTGTGAACCGCTGCTGCTGCCGATAAGCCTGACATTGAAATGATCAGGTGCAAATCATGCAGGGAAGTATATGCAGCCTGCTGAACCGCTGCATCTGAATCAATAAAATACAACATAAAAAAAGGCGCTTTAAGCGCCTTTTTTGTTTAGAGATAAACTTGATTAGAATTTATCATCAAATTCGTTATGTTGCGGGGCAGGGTGTTTAAAACCTTTGGTTTTATAACCAAGGTATAAAATACCAAACATTGCCCACCATAAACCGTATTTCAATGCAGTTTCTTCAATTTCCAACCACATTGCAAAGATACTGATAAAGCCAAGCATTGGAATAACGACAAAGCTAAAAATATCTTTGGCTGTTTTTGTGCGGCCATCACGTAGCGCATAACGTGAAATCACAGATAAGTTCACGAAAGTAAAGGCTGTCAATGCACCAAAACTAATCATCGAAATGACAATATCAAGATTCATAAAGCCCGCAGTTAATGCAACCGCACCTACGATCATGATGTTGTACGATGGTGTGAAGTTTTTCGGACTAATATGACCAAAAATCTTTTTGTTAATGACGCCATCACGACCCATTACATACATCAGACGTGATACGCCAGCGTGTGCAGAAATACCTGATGCCATTACTGTCACAATCGCAAAAGTTAACACATAGGATTGGAACAGTGAGCCGCCGACGAGCAAGAGTATCTCTGGCTGTGTTTCAGCAATATTCTTGAAATAGTTACCTGGCTCAGCAGGGAAGAACAGCTGCATGAAGTAGGTACTAATAATGAAGATAATCCCTGCGATTAAAGCAGTTAAGAAAATCGCTTTCGGCAGTGTTTTCTCAGTATCTTTGGTTTCTTCTGCCAATGAACTTAATGAGTCAAAACCAGTGAACGAGAAGCACAGTAATGTTGCACCTGTAATCAGCGCACCCACAGACGTCAGCTCATTCCAAAATGGCTCAAGGCTCCATAATTGGTAGCGTTCTGCCGCAGAAATCGGGCCATCAGCATTGAAGCCCATTTGAAGCTTGCTGTAGACCATCCACGTGAAAATACCAATTACTAATAACTGCACAAGTACAATCAGGCTGTTGAAGTTAGCAACAAAACGCGCGCCGCGTAAGTTAATTCCAGTCATGAATGCTGTCAGTACAATGACCCATACCCAGTGGTTTACTGTTGGAAATAGTGCTTCAAGGTAAATCACTGCAAGAATAATATTCACCATTGGAGACAGCAGGTAATCTAGCCATGACGACCAACCGACCATGAAACCTACGTTCGGGTGAATGGATTTTTGAGCATAGGTATACGCCGAACCCGATGATGGATAGCGACGGATCATATGTCCATAACTGATAGAGGTAAACAAAATTGCAATCAGGGCAATAATGTAAGATGTCGGCACGTGTCTATGACTTTCTTCAGAAACTAGACCGAAGGTATCGAACAAGGTCATCGGCTGAATGTAAGCCAAACCAATAATAATAATGTGCCAGAGTCCAAGCGTTTTTTGCAGTTTAGCTGCCGATTGAGTCCCAGAGATATTTGTCAACGGCGTTATCCTCTTATCGTTGATCAAGGATCAGTCATATTCTAAGGATCGTTTGAGACGAACGATCCCCCCTACGTTTTAAAACAAAAGTGCGCCAATCTACTCCAAATTGGTACATTTTGTCAGTAACTTTGAAATTATTTTTAGCAGAAATTATGCCAGTTTGATTAAAAAATAACTGATATTGCGTTCTGCAAGTGAAAAGCCCGATGTTTAAAAAAACATCAGGCTTAATTTTTCGCTATATTCGCTTATTTTTCAGCAATTACCAAGCTTTTTTTAGAATAGTTTTAAGGTCTTCTAAGCTGGCTTCTTTAGGATTATAAATAATAGATCCATCATTCAGTGCTTTCTCTGCCACTTCATCTAATTGAGCTTCAGTCACTTTACCTGTTTCACTCAAAGTACGTGGTAATTTGGTCAAACTAAACAAGCGGTCACGCATGGCTAAAAGCGTTGAAATGGCTTTTTCAGCGCGGAGGTTGGCCGGTGTTTGTGCATAAATATCAGGACCAGCCAGTGGTAATAGCAATTCAGCAATCTTATCGCCATTCACTTCTTTGTTGTATTCCAACACATACGGCAAGAATAAATTCATGCATAATCCATGGGGCAGGTGAGCAACAGCACCTAAAGCATGACCCAATGAGTGGACTAATCCAACCATCGAATTCGAAAATGCAATTCCTGCCATTGTAGAAGCTTGTGCAAGTTCTAAGCGCCCATGTGCATCGCTGGTATTATCTAATACACCAAATAAGCTATTGCTAATTTTCTTGATTGCGGCAGTTGCATAGGCATCTGAAATCGGGTTCGCCGCCATGCACGTATAGGCTTCAATGGCATGCGTCATCGCATCCATCGCTGTCATTGCTGTAAGATGAGGTGGCAAAGTTTGCGTCATACGTGGGTCAAGAATTGCCGCATGTGGCATCAAATAATTCGATGCAAAGGCCATTTTTACATTCTTTTCAGGGTCAGAAACCACAGCGACCATAGTCACTTCTGAACCTGTCCCTGAGGTTGTTGGAATCACAAAAAATGGTTTTAAAGGTTTTGGTAAGTTGTGCGCACCTGAGTATTTCAGTAAGTCATCACCACCTTCAGATACCAAGATGTTGGTTGCTTTAGAGGTATCAATCACTGAACCGCCACCGACGGCAATAATGGCATCACATTGGTTGTCGCGGTAAAGTTGAGCTGCTTTACGTACGGTTTCTAAACTTGAGTCTGGCGGAACATCATCAAAAATATAGCCAATCACCGTCTCGGTACTTTCAAATGCCGCTTCAATCGGTGCAAGTAATTGATTACTGCGAACACCTTTGTCAGTAATGATCATGGGGCGTTTAGCACCCAAAGTAGACAGTTCAAATGGGATGTGTTCTAAAGCAGCATGGCCAGCAATCACTTTTACAGGACAGAAAAATTCGTAATATGGTTTAGCCATGTGTTATGCGCTCCGTTTTAAATAAGACTGGGCTACTTTTAAATAAATATTTGCAGCACCGCTCAGTTTTTCTTTTAGGCTTAAATGTGTTGGATATTCTTTGACAGCCAATTCAGCCACCAATTTAGGTAAAATTAACGCTTCCATTTTGTTGAGACAACGCACCAGTCGGATGGCATAAGACAAATCACCATCGGCGATCATGCGGTCATTGGCAAAGGCTTGTGCGGTACTTTCTTGAAATGAGAAGACCAAAAAGGCATGATTCAAATGCTTAAACGTAATGGTTAAGTCAGGCTTTTGAGTGCCGGGTGTGAGGAGTTTGAGTTGATGGTCTTCCGTAACTTGCGCGACAAATGCAGCACCATTAGGAAAAACATTCATAGATAAAATAAAATTAACTGGAAATTTAGCAACTTCTTGTT
This sequence comes from Acinetobacter sp. YH01020, assembly GCF_013420275.1. NCBI lineage: Bacteria > Pseudomonadati > Pseudomonadota > Gammaproteobacteria > Moraxellales > Moraxellaceae > Acinetobacter > Acinetobacter sp. YH01020. The sequence continues at coordinate 54,470 of NZ_VOYN01000010.1, read as the reverse complement.
TAATTTCTTCATCGACCTGGCTCGCCATGACCAGACCTCTGCCAATCACATCCATCATGAGTTTGACATAGGCCTGTTGGAGCGCGGGTTTAACGGATTTAGTTGCAATCACGTGTACATCCCTTATCTATAATTATTAATTTAGAGCTTTTACTCTAAATTATTTTATTTGAGAAAGCAAAGTCTTTTATAGTTGTTTGACTGTTACGTCTTTAAAGTAACCACTGTTTTTCAAAGTATCAATGATATCGACGCATAAGTTTTCAAATTTAGGGTAATCTTGCACCAAATCTTGTATACGCACCATTTCTAATCCAGCATAGCCACATGGATTAATGGTATGAAAACCAAATAGATCACAATCGATATTCAGTGCCAAACCGTGATAACTGCGGCCTTTACGAATTTTAAAACCGAGAGAACCAATTTTGCGTTCTGCAACATAAACACCGGGTGCATCAGGCTTGGCATAAGCGTCGATGCCGTACTTTTTCAGCAGTTCGATCATCAAGTTTTCTGCATAGGAAACCAGCGTACGCACGTTCCAACCTAAGCGATTTAAGTCAAACATGAAATAAGCCACCAACTGACCCGGTCCATGCCAAGTGACTTGTCCACCACGGTCTGTTTGTACCACAGGGATGTTACTTTGCACCAAAATATGTTCAGGCTTGCCAGCTTGCCCCTGAGTTAATACATCGGGATGTTGCAATATCCACAGCTCATCAGGTGAGTTTTCATCTCGCTGTTCAGTTAGAGTTTTCATCTCTAAAAAGCGGTCTGCATAAGGGGTAAGGTGGTTATATTGACGAATGATTAATTCGGGTTTTTGAACAGTTTCAGTCACGCGCGTTGCGTCCTTTATGGTCAAACATAGAGTTTTATTATAATGAATTGGCAGAATAATGGGGGCGTTGAACGGTTTGAGTTGTAATTTAATGCTCTATTTTCACATAAAAAAACACGCTCGAAAGCGTGTTTTTCAGTACTTACAGTGCTGTCTTAATTAATGGACAAGCTGCAAGGTCTGCATAAACTGCGTGAACTTGTTCAAGCTCTTCAAAACGAAGATTTGCTGTTACTGAATGGTATTTACCTGTACGTGAAGGCGTTACAGTCATTTCACTGCCGTCAAATTCAGGAAAATGTTTAACGAAAATATCATTTACTGCCTGACGGAGTTCCGCGCCTGCAAGACCAATCAGTTTAATTGGATAATCCATCGGGAACACCCAAAGATGCTCTTGCAATTCACGTGAAGGAGCGCGATTAGTCATATCAGTCATGGGACACCTCATTAGAAAAAATACCTGCAATGAGCAGGTATTTTGTATTGTTTTGCTACATGCTCATATTATGGGGGAGAACCCCCCATATTCAAGCCTGCATTATCCTATAGATAGATTAGTCATTCTCAAGGAAAGAACGTAAGTGTTCAGAACGAGAAGGATGACGTAATTTACGTAAAGCTTTTGCTTCAATCTGACGAATACGTTCACGTGTTACGTCAAACTGTTTACCCACTTCTTCCAAGGTATGGTCGGTTGGCATATCGATACCGAATCGCATTTTCAAGACTTTCGCTTCACGTTCAGTCAAGTTTTCAAGAACTTCACGTGTTGCTTCTTTTAAGCCTTCTGACGTTGCAGCGTCAATAGGAGAGGTGATATTACCGTCTTCAATGAAGTCACCAAGATGCGAATCTTCATCATCACCAATTGGTGTTTCCATTGAAATTGGTTCTTTCGCGATTTTAAGCACTTTACGAACTTTCACTTCGTCCATTTCTAGACGTTCACCTAATTCTTCTGGTGTAGGTTCACGACCCATTTCTTGAAGAAGTTGACGAGATACACGGTTGATCTTGTTAATGGTTTCGATCATGTGTACTGGAATACGAATGGTACGTGCTTGGTCGGCAATCGAACGCGTAATCGCCTGACGAATCCACCATGTTGCATAAGTCGAGAACTTATAACCACGACGATATTCGAATTTATCCACCGCTTTCATCAAGCCAATGTTACCTTCTTGGATCAAGTCGAGGAATTGCAAACCACGGTTGGTGTATTTTTTCGCAATCGAAATTACCAAACGTAAGTTAGCTTCAACCATTTCCTTTTTCGCACGGCGAGCTTTCGCTTCACCAATCGACATACGTTTAGAAATGTCTTTGATGCCTTTAACATCTAAACCAAGTTCTTTCTCGATGTCAGCGATTTTTTGTTGGAATGCCAGAACGTCAGGGCGGACTTTTTCAAGATAGCCTTTCATTTCTGCAGGTGCTTTAGCAATTTGTTCATCTAACCAAGCAAAGTTAGATTCTTGACCTGGGAAAGACGTACGGAATTGAGTACGGTCCATACGACCACGACGTACTGCATAGCGCATAACTTCACGTTCAGAAGTACGGATTTGGTCATGGGTATTACGAATCAAATCAGAGATGATGTCGAATAAACGTGGTGTGAATTTGAACATCATGAACACAGTTGCAAGTGCTTCAAGTGCAGCAGCAGCTTCTTTACTGTTACGCCCATGTTTTTCAATTGCAGCTTTAGTGACTAACCATGCTTGTTCAAGCTCAGTGAAACGTGCTTTAGCAATTTCAGGATCTGGACCAGATTCGCCTTCAGAATCATCATCACCTTCAGACTCTTCTTCTTCATCGTCATCATCAAGTTTGACATCTTTAGTTGGCTTGCTGGTTGACGCTTCATCTTCATCGATCTCAGAATCATCTTCGTCGATCACTTCAGGGATGGCTTCGTCAGATTCTGGATCTAAATAACCAGAAAGAATATCCGCTAGACGGCGTTCACCCGCTTCATAATCTTTATATTCTTGTAAAACAACTTCGACTGCATTTGGCCAATAAGCAATAGAATGTAAAACGTCACGAATACCTTCTTCGATGCGTTTTGCAATGCTAATTTCGCCTTCACGTGTCAAAAGCTCAACTGTACCCATTTCGCGCATATACATACGCACAGGGTCAGTGGTACGACCGGGTTCATTTTCAACAGATGCAAGTACAGCAGCGGCTTCTTCTTCAGCAACTTCGTCAGTCGCTTCGCTGCCACCTTCAAACATTGTATCGTCAGTTTCTGGTGCACGATCATGTACCGGAATACCCACGTCATTCAACATCTGAATGATGTCTTCAATCTGTTCACTTTCAGTGATTGAGTCCGGGAGATGATCGTTAACCTCGGCGAAAGTTAGGTAACCTTGCTCTTTGCCTCGGCTAATCAGAGCCGCTACTTGAGAAGTAGGGGAAGTCATATCGCTCATCTTTGCTTACTCTTCGTTGAATCTGTGGCAGTAAAAAACCGTGCATTTTAGCACGATCGTCTCATTAAATCTTGTTAATAGCTGGCTTATCCCATTAGGACGGTACAGCATCAAGCTGTCCAATGAGATATTAAAAATTTAAATTCAGTAATTTAGGTGGGGCTGAAATTGTTGTTTTCAAGTTCATCCCATGCATCGATTATTTTACGAGTCATCTCTGACTGTCATAAAAAAGAAGGACGCAGGGTGGATTATATCATGCCACAGGTTTTGGTAAGAAAAAAAGACCTATTTTTAAAGTTTAGTTGTTAAAAAAACAAATAAAACTTGACAATATTTTATATCCCATATAAATAGCGGCTAGACCCCTTCAATTTTTTTCATTATGAGGTAGTTTTGGTGTCTTCTACAGATTTTGAACTAGATGATAACTACGGTGATGATGATGTGAATTTCGATGAGGCCAGTGCAAAAACTAGCGCGAAAGAATCGTTAGAAAAGCGCCGACTTATTGATGACCTTCTGGCTCAGCGCCGTCTTGAACGTGAGCTTAAAGATTTTGATTACGACATCGACGATGACGATGATTTTGATGACGAAGAAGACTAAATAGCGATTTAGCATAGCGCTTGAAAATGCTATGCTTACGCATTAAGTTTCTAACTCTGGATTTGAAATGAGTGCTTTAGATTTAGACCTTTTGAGTGACTATCTAGACGGCGATGACAACGAGCATGGTCTAGATTTTGCAGCGACTCATGGTTTTTTATGTGCAATTGCAGTAGGCCCAGCTTTTGATAAATGGCTAGACGAACTTTTTGATAACAATCAGAAAAAAGTACCTGCTGAAATTATTGCACAAGTAAAAGCATGGCTCGAATCGATTCGTCAGAATCTTGCCAATGAAGATGGTATTGAATTTCCATTTGAAATTGAAGAGGCCGATGTTGAATCAAGTCTTGGTGACTGGAGTGTTGGCTTCGTGGATGCCATGTTCCTAAACGAAGATGCATGGTTCACCGACGAGTTTGAAGAACAATTGGTAGATTTAACTTTGCCAATCATGGTGTTCAGCGGCATTGATGAAGAAGATCCACAAATGGAATCTTTCCGTCGTAATGGTCAGTTGATGGATGAACTTGCAGAAGAAATCCCAACCAATTTGAACGAATTATATTTGATGTATCACACACCAAATTAATTTCGACGAAATTTAAAAAAAGCACCTTGGGGTGCTTTTTTTAGCGCTATACCTTTTCAATTCAAAGTTAGTCTAAAGGCTTAACTACGTTTGGCTTTTAAGAAGCTCTTTGCCATCCATCCAAAAGATAAAGCCAACATGAGATAATGGATGAATAAGGTAAAGCTGATAGCAAGCAGCCAGACCCAAGCGGGTAATTGCGTTAGCGCCATTTGAATAAAGGCTTGGGTTTCAGGGAAGATCAAGAGACAAATGACAGTCGCGACGACACTAATCAGTACGGAAGCTAAAATACAGCTCCAAATCAAAGTTCGCTTTTCTAACTTATTTGGCACTCGCTGATGGTCTTTAACAAAGCTAGATGCTGCACAAGACCGCCCACGATGAGACAGGTAATAGATGAACCACCAGGTAAATCAAAGAAAGATTCGATGGCTGCGACAGCAACCATGGCGAGTGCATAAGCAATGCTAAATGTGATGATGTATTTTTTCATTATTTAATGTTCATGTTTTCATTATATAAAGTGCGAGTATAACTTACCTGAAGTGTCTTCACTGAATTTTAACTTTCATTGAAGTGGTGATGATTTAAATTTTAACGCAATACATTGAAAAAATTTATAATTTTTTAGCGCAATAGTCTGCATACCAACCATAGGCAATATGAAATATCGTGCCATGAATGGCGACCATGCAGAGCATAATTACAGCAGTTAGCCCAATGCCTGCATGATCTACAGACTTCATAATGCTTTCGGCATTGGGATTCATCAGCACCAAGAACAGCACAAAAAAGCTACCAATGATGATTGCAACGGCACTGGAGCCCCAAACCAGTTGGATCTTTTCATGGTTGCTAGGCACACGTTGTTCTTTCTTTACAAAATGCCCAACGCTGATTAATGCACATGCCACCAATGTAGGAATTAATGTAATACCACCAAGATTTAATCCAAAAATTAATACGGTAATCAAAAGCACCAAGGTGATGCTATAAACAGCAGCAAAGTGTAGGAGATAGTGTTTCATTTAAGCCCCAAAAACAAAAAATTAACGAGATCGACGTTGATGTCGGCGATACAAAATCCAAGCAATAATGATGACTGTGATCAGAATAATCACATGGCCAACTTTACTAAATATTTGCTGCATTAACTGCTGATTTTCACCTAAATAAAAGCCCACACAGGCTAAAAAGGTGGTCCAAATAATCGTACCTAAGCCACTATAAAACATGAACTTCCAAAATGGCATGCGGCTCATTCCAGCAGGAATACTAATAAGAGAACGCACAGCCGGAATCATCCGGCCAAAAAATACTATGCGGTGACCGTATTGCTCAAACCATGCTAGAGATTTTTTTACATCTGCCGATTTGATAAATAAATACTTTCCATAGCGATCGACGAAGTGAAAGATAGATTCATGCTTAAATTTATAGCCAATCCAATACAGCAATGCAGCCGCCAGTAAAGAACCGACACAACCTGAAATAATGACACCAATGAGCAGTAGTTGACCTTGGGAGGCAGAATAGCCAGCCGAGGGCATAATGATTTCAGAGGGGATTGGGGGGAAGACATTGTCAAGAAACATGAGTAGGGCAATACCGAGATAACCCAATTGTTCCATGATTGAAATGATCCATTCAGTTAAAGTCATGGTAGCTAAGGCAGAGAAAAGGTGTATTTATCCTATGTTGAAAAGCGCAGTGGGTAAAGTTCCGTTTTAAATATTCCTGAAACCACCTAAGTAAAACAACAAATATTGAGTTCATCTTGTATTAAGTAGTACGTAGGCTGAATTAGAAGGAAAAGTATGAATACGTGATGGCATTAAGCAATGCTGAATGATATAAGGTTGAATAATTGAAAGGCTTGGATCATAGTTTTTATAGTATTGAGTGTACGCTGTTCAGTTTGGATTTTATTTAGATTTCGGAGCTTTAGCAGCTTTAAAAATCGTTTTATGTACTGAACAGCGTAGGACAAAGTTGCAATAAGTAGCGTTGCAAGGTGCATAAATTAATCATCATGTTCCATATTTAACAGTGTGTGAATATAGACTTGGCGTAAGCTCAGAGATAAAGCAAATGGAATCACACAAAGTCCAAGAATGTTGAGCATAGTGGGTTGTAAGTGCAATGTATAAGCAATAAATAAGGCAAAAATTGCACCAATGCATGTAGCAACACTGACTATCAAAATATGCGACTGTTGGTTAAGGAGGTGTTTTAATTCTCCTACACTTTCTTTTACACGGGGAGCGGGTAAAGCAAGGCGCCTTGAGGTTGCAATTGGAGAGTTGATTAATTTTGGCATAATGCTTTCCTTTTCAATTATCTATAATGATTTTCTCGGATCAATTGATCAGAATAAGCATAAATGCGCGAACTGATTCTCGTAAATAACCAGATATAGTTATTTTGTCAAAAAAATTAAGTCACTGTTGAGAATGCGTAAAAAAAGCCCTAAAAATAGGGCTTTTATTTATATATCGTTACAACAAATTTTCCTTAGAGACGCTTACGTTTTGCTGCCACAATTTGTGATTGACGCATACGGAAGCCTGCTTTTTGCTGTTCAGTAGTTTTGTCGATACAGTATTTGCATGATACGCCGTGTTCGTAGCTTGGAAGTTCAACTTCAGCAGGAGCCAGTGGCCAACCGCATGCGTGACATTTGATATTTTCGCCTTCTTCCATACCGTGAGTGACAGCAGTACGACCGTCAAATACGAAACATTCACCTTCCCACATGCTTTCTTCAACAGGGGTTTCTTCTAAATATTTTAAGATACCGCCTTTAAGGTGATAAACCTCATTAAAGCCTTCTTGAAGTAAAAGTGAGGTTGATTTTTCACAACGAATACCACCTGTACAGAACATAGCAATTTTCTTGTCTTTGTGCTGTTCAAGTTGGTTCTTCACGTAATCTGGAAATTCACGGAAGGTTTCAGTTTGTGGGTCAATCGCACCTTTGAAAGTACCTGCTTTAAACTCGTAGTCATTACGGGTATCAATCAAGATCACATCATCACGAGCAATCAGTTCGTTCCATTCTTTAGGATCAAGATAGTGGCCCACTAAATCACGTGGTTTCACTTCCACACCTAACGTCACGATTTCTTTTTTCAGTTTGATCTTCATTTTACGGAATGGTTTATCCGTACTATGCGATTCTTTGTATTCCATCGCATTAAAGCCTTCATTGAGAAGGAATTGATGGATGATATCTACAGATTTACGGTCACCGGCAACAGTACCGTTAATACCTTCACCTGCCACAATTAGAGTACCGCAAAGGTTGATGGTTTTTACCAAGTCTAAAAGACGTTGTTGAAGATCGGCAGGATCTTGAACTTCTTTGAATTGATAAAGTGCGGCAACAACCCAACCAGAGGTCGCTTGCTGTTCTACAGGTGCAAGCTGTTCTACAGTAGCGTTCATGGAGTACTCCAAGTGAATAAACAGGATAAAAATTAAGGCGCACATTCTACCGTGATTTGGATGAATAAGCGAGTAAAGCGATGGCTTTTAACCACACATTTGATCATAGCTTCATTTCAGTAGTTTTAGCGTGTATAGTCATGCCGAGTTGTTTTTATCCCATAAATATTGATTGAATGGAGCCGGTTTTGAGTACTGATCGTCGAATTGCCTCGTTAACCCCATGTGCAGGGCGTTGTTCTACGGTATTTGGTGATTCAGTCTGTCGTGGTTGCCGCCGCTTTAACCATGAAGTCATAAAATGGAATACCTATACAGCAGAGCAACACACTGCCATTTGGTGTCGTTTAGATGCGCAGTTAGATCAAATTTTAATACCGATGTTGCCGCAAGCAGATATCGTCCATGTCGAAGGCTTTGTTTTGTCTAAGCGAGTTCGCTTACGTCCAGATGCAAGCAAAGGCCGAAAACTGTATCACGCACTCAAGCTCTGCGAAAAAAACCGTCATTTCACAGATGACAGTGGACTCGGGATACATTACAAACAGGTACGACCGTTGTGGGATGAATTTGAGCGTCGCGTTTTGGCACTCGCCACAGCCAGCTATGATTTGGCATTTTTAAGAGCGGATGCCATTCGCTTACATTTATTGCAAAACATGGATGAAGAGGACTAAGTCCTCTTTTTTTATGTATGAAATTTATCGTGATGTAAAAAATAAGTGAAGGAATCTCAGCGTGAATTATTCGGAGTACTTTTTATATTGTGTGGCAGTCATTGTGATGATTGCAACACCTGGACCTGTGATGCTGTTGGTCGCAAGTGCAGGTTTACAAGGCGGCTATAAAAAGGCATTTCAAACCATTGTCGGGACGAATTTTGCTTCACTGATTTTGATTGTGCTGTCAGTGTGTATTTTAAAAGGCATTTTAAATGTGAATGCGTATTGGCTCGATGGCATCAAAATACTGGGTTGTTTATATATTGCTTATATTGGATTTGATATTTTAAAAGAAGTAACTATACAGCCCACTGCACAATCTCTGCAGTTAAAAGCAGCACAAGGGGGCTTTAAGAAAGGATTGATCGTGGGAATTTCAAATCCTAAGGATATTATTTTTTTCGCATCATTTTTTCCGCAGTTTGTAGGAATTACTCTTCATCTTAATCTGAGTTTAATTGTGTTGACCCTGAGTTGGATCGTTTTAGATTTCGCAACCTTGTCTTTGGTGTATTTGTCTTTTCATCGATTGTCGAAATCACGCTGGTATAAAAAATTGTTGGCACTGTGTGGGCTGATTTTAGTGGTAGTTGCCATCTACGGGATCTATAGCATATTCACGGTTTAATTCTTAACTTGAAATGTGCAGTAAAAAATAAAAAAGGCTGATTCAATCAGCCTTTTTATGAATGTGTAGAGCTTTAATTAATTCGCACTAGAGATTGTGCTGTAAACGATATTGCACAATTTCTTCAATGGTGAGTACAGTCAAATGATGGGTTTGTGCATACGCTAAAACTTGTACGCCATTCGCCATTGTGCCGTCTGGGTTGGTTAATTCACACAAAACACCTGCAGGTTTTAAACCGGCCAGACGTGCCAAATCAATAGTCCCTTCAGTATGTCCACGACGGGTCAATACGCCGCCTTCACGCGCACGTAAAGGAAAAACATGACCCGGACGGTTTAAGTCACTAGCCACAGCACCATCTTTAATTGCGGCTTTGACTGTAGTTGTTCGGTCTTTTGCTGAAACGCCAGTAGTAACACCTTCCGCAGCTTCAATGGTGACAGTAAAGGCAGTTTTAAAATGGCTAGAGTTATCAGACACCATGGGTGGAAGTTCTAAATGATTGGCTTGAGCATCGGTTAAACACAGGCAGACAATTCCTGAACCGTCACGAATCATACGTGCCATGGTTTCTACAGTGAGTGTTTCTGCAGCAACAATCAGGTCGGCTTCATTTTCACGGTCAAAATCGTCCATGACTAAAACAGGCTTGCCTTGACGAATGTCTTCTAAGGCTTGCAGCATGCGCTGTTCTGCAGGTGGAAGGGCAGAAAAGAAAATTTCGGGTTGAATTAAACTAGACATTGAAACGCTCGCGTAAATTTTAGATACGGTTGAACATTTCAGGACATGTGAAATAGTGGCGTTACGATATATATTGAAAATGATCAATGATATAGAGATGTGACGTCGTCTTCTTTCATCCGGACTATACCGTCGGCTCAGGTATTGCACCTGATCTGCGAATCACGTTTAAACGATTGGCTCGTGGGCTTTTTGCAGGGCTTTCAACCCAGCAAATTTACCACCGGTGGGGAATTTCACCCCGCCCTGAAGCGATGTGTCTTGAGTATAGACCTGTTTGAGTGCTGATGGGGGATTATTGCTTAGAATCCTTTGCAAAATTTTAGATAAGTAATGTTATAAGATTGGATTTGTAAGCATTTATATAAAGTGTGTCAAAGCATGCTATCGTGCCGATAAATCAACCATGATTGCATAATGATAAAAAATGACGCTTCCTCAGCATTCTCAGCAGCAGAATATAAAGCTGCATCATTCACAGTTAGATCAAGAGTTTTCAACAGATTTGTTCCAAGCTGTACAGGTTATTCGGTATCTGCAAGTAATCGGTGTTGCACTGATAGCTGCCAGTTTCGTGTATTTGATCGCGGCAAACTGGTTGATGTTACCCAAATTTATTCAATTGGCAATTCCAATGTTGCTGTTGGTACTTAGTGCTGTGACGAGTGTATATTTTGCAAGGCATGCTTGGATTCAGCAAAGTTTAGATACTTTAAGCGGTTTGTTGCTTGGATTGTGTTTGGCTGTGATTGGGCAGGTCTATCAAACAGGTGCAGACAGTTATCTGTTGTTTTTGGTGTGGGCTTTGCTGCTTTTACCTTGGTTATATCGACCGAATATCGGAGTCTTTACGCTACTGTGTTTGATCAGTCAATTGGCATTATTTTTATATTTTAAACAAAGCTATTTAATCGTTGATCATTCATGGTGGTATTTACTCTGCATGAATATATTGACGGTAATATGTGTGACGTTTTGTTTGAAATATTATGCTGCGCTGCGCTTTGTATTTATAGCATTCATTACACTAATCTCGATGTATTGCATGTTTTTATACTGCGGAAATGGGGCAGATCAGTATCAATGGCAATATTTAATTTTTGCCTTGTTGCTTCCAATTTATCTGATTATCTATTTTTATCGACAACAGCGTGCATTAGAAACCAGTTTACAAGCCGCGGGTCTTGCCGCGAGTTTCAGTATTTTGATTTTCCAATGGGCAGAACATATTTTATCTGACTCGAGTGCAGGATTGTTGGTTTTTGCCTTGCTGATATTTGCTTGGTTTGCGGTGATCAGTTGGGCACTGATGAAATTTCTGCCACAGACTAAATTTGCGGTTATTCCTTTAGCGATTGGGGCATGGTTCGCAGGCATTATTTTATCGAGCTTATTGCTGACCTATTGGAAGGCGTTTTCAATCGTCATGGGCTTAGTTTTTGTGGCTGTGGCTTGGTGGTTGATTCGACGAGCTAAAAGTATCTTTAGTCGCCAATTTGCTTACTGCTTATGGGTATGTGGCCAATCTGCGGTCTTCATTCATACAGAGAGCTTAACCAATAGCATTTCGTTTATTTTAGTGTTGCAAATTGGCGTTATATTGCTCTGTTTGTTTAGTCGAATGCATTGGTTTATTTTTTTTATTCAACTCATTGCAGGATACGGCCTTGCAGTGGCCACACTATTTGATGCCGATCTTTTTATGAGCAATGAACATGTCATCTTAGCTGTGATTGGATTGCATTATATTCTACTGATTTTCTTGCTCGGGAGTGCAACAGCTTGGTTGCACTCGATGTATCGAAAAAGCATTGTGTTATGGATGTTATGCATCGTATTGGCGGGTGTGGTGTTGCAGACCTTGTCAAATAACGTTCTACAGTTTGAACAGACCCAAAATGGTGTTCTTGACCTGTTTGTCGGTTACCTGCTGCCTGTGGTTTGGCTTGGCCTTTACATCGCAAATCAGCAAAAACAGACGGGGCGCGAAAAATGGCTGTTACTGCTATTGGGCCTTGTGCTGATTGCGATGGGCTATTTTGAAATTTTCTTGTTATTGGTTTTATTGGCATGGGCGCAGGTCTATCAGCAATCTTTGGTTAAAGCCCTTTGCATCGTGTTGATCATTTTTAGCTTATGGATGCTGTATTACAATTTGGGTCTGAGTTTTTTATTGAAAAGTTTAACGATTTTGATTTCTGGTCTATTGTTGCTTGGTATCACCAAGATGTTATCTGCGATACAGCATAAACAAGGGGGAGATGTGTGATGAACATACTCAATAAAAAAATGCTTCCTATTGGTTTGGCTGTACTCAGTATTCTTTTATTTGTGCTGATGATTGCACGTCATGAATGGCATCTGGCAAACAGTCAGAGTATTTATGTAAAGCTGCAGCCTGTCGATCCACGCTCTTTGATTCAAGGTGATTATATGGCCTTGAATTATCAGCTCTATTTTGGTGGTCAGCCATCAAAAGAGCAATCTGCCAATGGGCAGGCTGCCAAAGTGAACGATGCTGAAAATTTACACCGTGACTATTTTGTCGATCAAAAAAGTATTGTGAGTTATGTGCAGTTTGATGCACAGCGTAGAGTGATTCGAACCAGTTTCAACCCAGAGTTGTTAGCGCAGTATCCAAGCTCTTCCACAAAACTGGTGCTCAAAAATCCTGACAATAGATTTGAGGGTTTATATCCCGCTGCGAGCAGCTTTTTATTTGCTGAAGGCTTGGAACCGTGCTATCGCGATGCGCAATATGCAGAGCTAAAGGTAGAAAATGGTCAGCCTTTGTTGGTGGGTTTGGTCGGAGAGCATTTACAGCCCTTTGATTGTAAACAAAACCAAGCATGGTGGAAGGGCCCGAGAGCAGGGGAGATAAGTTGAGCTGTTGAGTTGTATGTAGTGATATGCGTCTAATACTGAATTTTCGTAATCAATAATGCATAGTTCAGCCATAAAAAAGCCCGCAAAATTGCGGGCTTTTTAGAATCTTTAAATGCTTTAACTTATGCAACTTGAACTGGAATACAGTTCGCTGTGTGGTTCACAGTGTTGTTTGGGTTCGCGTAGACTAAACGTGGCTTATGTGCATTTGCTTCAGCTTCTGTGAAATCGCCAAAAGTTGCGATAATCATCAAGTCGCCAATATCTGCTTGGTGAGCAGCACCGCCATTTACAGAGATAATGCCAGAACCTTCTTCACCACGAATGGCGTAAGTGGTAAAACGCTTACCATTAGTCACGTTCCACATATGAATTTCTTCATATTCACGGATACCGGCTAAATCTAGAAGAATACCGTCAATTGCACAAGAACCTTCATAATGTAATTCTGCTTGTGTAACGACGCAACGGTGGATTTTAGCTTTTAATAAACGAGATAGCATGGCTAGCGTCTCCTTGGTAGACCTAAGATCGTATCTTATGGTGGAACAATCTCTTGAATGCTGGGTGAGCAGTCAAATGCAAGCGCATTTTGCTCTGAAATTATTCAGATGGCAATAAGTATTGTTCAACAATTTGTGGAATTGTCAGTTCTATTTGTAAGCATTGATCTGGTTCATGGCTTGCTGAATCTCACCACTTACCAACAATTTAGTACGTGATAAGGCATGTGCAATAGCATCATCCATTAAGCCTTGTTCACTACTTGGTGCTTTACCTAAGACATGGCCTGAGACACGTTCTTTAGAACCTGGATGACCAATACCAATACGTAAACGATGGAAATTTGGACCAATATGCGGGACGATATCGCGTAAACCATTATGACCACCATGACCACCGCCAGTTTTCAGGCGAATGACACCAGGGTTCATATCAAGTTCATCGTGTGCGATAAGCATTGCTTCAGGAGCAATTTGATAGAATTTGGCGAAGGGAACAACACTTTGACCAGAGAGGTTCATAAAGGTTGTAGGTAACAGCAGACGAACGTCTTGACCTTCGATATTACCACGACCACTGATGCCTTTATATTTAGGATCAGCTTTGAGTTGGATGCCATATTGTTCTGCAAGGCGTTCTACAAACCAGAAGCCTGCATTATGGCGGGTTTGGGCATACTCAGAACCTGGGTTACCCAAACCAACAATCAGTGAAAGTTTACTCACTCATTTACACCATTTAACACTTATGCGCGTTTGAAGTCAGCGTGCATAGGAGTGTTTTTAGCTGGGTGACGTTGTAAAGCTTGGATTTTAACGCTTTCAGCTTTACCGTCGATGTTGATTTCAACAACTTCTTCAAAGAATGCGTTGTTTTCTAAAGCTTTAACAAGTTCGCGAAGTTCCAAAGTAACTGCTACAGGTTCAGCTGCACCACCGTAGATGATTGCTGGTACTTTATTTTGAAGACGAAGGCGGCGGCTCGAACCTTTCCCTTGTACTGCTTCTTCACGTGCTACTGCATTTAATACGAAGTTTGCCATGATAGACATTCCTATTTAAGTTTAATTGACTAGACCTTCGACCAGTCTAGTGATAGAAAGCCCCACCAAAAGGCAGGGCTTTTAAATTTAGCGCTATATTATAGATAAGAATCGAACATTGCGCTAATAGATTCTTCGTTATTAATACGACGAATTGTTTCAGCAACCATACTTGCAACTGAAACTTGGCGAATCTTACCAAGAGCTTGAGCTTCTTCTGAAAGCGGAATAGTGTCTGTTACAACCAATTCGTCAATCACAGAGTTTTTCAAGTTTTCTAAAGCTTTACCAGAAAGTACAGGGTGAGTTGCGTAAGCAACAACTTTGCGAGCACCAAAAGTTTTTAGTGCGTCAGCAGCTTTACACAATGTACCTGCTGTATCCACCATATCATCAACAATGACACAGTCACGGCCTTTAACGTCACCGATCAAGTGCATTACTTGAGATTCATTCGCTTTTTGACGGCGTTTGTCGATGATCGCAAGATCGATATCACCCATTTGCTTAGCAACAGCACGCGCACGTACTACACCACCAACGTCAGGAGAAACAACCATTAAGTTGTCGTGTGACTGTTGACGAAGATCTGCTAAAAGCGCAGGAGTACCGTAGATGTTGTCTACAGGAATATCGAAGAAACCTTGGATTTGGTCAGCATGAAGGTCGATCATGACAACGCGGTCAATACCAACAGTTGTGAGCATATCTGCAACAACTTTTGCTGTAATTGGCACACGGCTTGAACGTGGACGACGATCTTGACGAGCATAACCAAAGTAAGGAATGACAGCAGTGATACGACCAGCACTTGCACGACGCAAAGCATCAGCCATAACTAAGATTTCCATAAGGTTATCGTTAGTTGGGGCACAAGTTGGTTGTACGATGAATACGTCTTTACCACGAACATTTTCAGTAATTTCGACAGCGATTTCACCGTCAGAAAATTGACCTACAGATGCAGCACCTAGAGGGATGTGAAGGTGGCTAACGACTTTTTGGGCGAATTGTGGATGTGCAGATCCACTAAAAACGACAAGATTGGGCATGAAGCACCCTTGGCGGTTGGCAAATTAGGGAATTAGATGGCAGGGGCGGCTGGATTCGAACCAACGGATGCCGAGATCAAAACCCGGTGCCTTACCACTTGGCGACGCCCCTAATGCGGCAGAACTTTAATATTTTTGCGGTATTTTGTCAAGTTGAAACAACAAAGATACTGCAAATTATGCTCTGTCTTTTTTGAAGTAAATGGCAGGGGCGGCTGGATTCGAACCAACGGATGCCGAGATCAAAACCCGGTGCCTTACCACTTGGCGACGCCCCTAAATTGATGAAATAGCGAATAAAGTAAATGGCAGGGGCGGCTGGATTCGAACCAACGGATGCCGAGATCAAAACCCGGTGCCTTACCACTTGGCGACGCCCCTAATACTTTACAGCAATTACATCTACAGGTGAAAAATGATGGCAGGGGCGGCTGGATTCGAACCAACGGATGCCGAGATCAAAACCCGGTGCCTTACCACTTGGCGACGCCCCTATATCAAACTTCAAAATGACGTAATGGTGATTCTTGTAAACTGCGAACCAAGTAAGATTTACATGGTGCATTTTTCAATATGTCATCAATATTCATATTTTCAGTTACTTCAGTAAATACACAAGCACCTGTACCTGTAAGCTTTGCGGCACCGAACTGATCTAAGTACTGCATTGCTTCATCGACTTCGGGATATAAGCTTCGTGCCACAGGCTCAAAGTTATTTCCAAAATCAGATGGCGTTTCCTGATAGCCGCAAAATTTAGTGGGCTTTGAGTCTCTTGTCAACGTTTTTTGTGAAAAAAGCAGTTGAGTGCTGATAAAACAGTCAGGTTTCAGCACAATGTACTGTTTTTGAGCTAAATCTATGAATGTTAAGTGTTCACCGATGCCTTCAGCCCATGCATTTAGACCATGTACAAACACGGGAACATCTGCCCCAAGTTGTAAGCCGAGTTCTGCTAGTTGTTCAGTATTTAGACCACATTTCCACAGTTGATTGAGCACAATAAGGGTTGTTGCTGCATTGGATGAACCACCACCGAGCCCTGCACCCATCGGAATATTTTTTTCAATGTAGATTTTTTGTGCAGTTAGTGCTTTAGCAAACGGTTTGAGTATTTGAGCAGCACGATAAATTAAATTTTGCTCTAGATTGACGCTGTTTAAGCCCTCAATTTGAATAAAATTTTCATCAGCAGAATTTGCAAGTGGGTGAAATTCCATCCAATCAGATAAATCGATGAGTTGAAAAATCGTCTGCAATTCGTGATATCCATTCGGACGTCGGCCAGTAATGTGCAAAAACAAATTGAGTTTTGCAGGAGAAGGTACACGAATCACAGAAGTCATAGCTCAGCTTTTAGGCAAATTAACGATTTTGAATCACCATTGTAATACGGTTTTCCTGACCGGATTCAAGTGCTTGTTTTAAAATTAACTTGTTCGGTACCGTCGCAGTCTCGTTATAGCTTAGGTCAACCGTCCAACCATCTTCAATAATCTGTTGTGGGCGCTGTGCAGTATCGCGTTGAATTTTTGCTTGTGTGGTTGCAGGGCGCGCCTGTACCCAGTCGACGAGGTGGGTAATGGGAGCTTGCCAACCAGTAGCACGTTCCAGTAATTCTTCAGGTGTTTCTGCTTCAATTAAACCGGTTTTTGCACTGTTTAACTGAACTTGACCGGGTTTACCGCTGATTTGAGTTTTTCCAACACCTAATATGCCACTCAGTTCGATATCATATTCATTGCGGTCTTGAACCCAAGTAAAAAAAGCACTTCCTGACTGTTGTGGCGTGCGCACACCAATCTTACCTTGTAAGTTGAATTGATTTGCAGCGACTTCTTCAGGGCTAGGTTGAGCGGGTGTTTTAACATATTGCTGACAACCGGTAAAAAATAAAGCGCAGCAGGTCAGGGCAGATACCCCAAATTTTGAAGATACTTGCATAAACTCTTTCTAACTCTTTTTCAGGGGTTGGGGTAACAATAACGAATGTAGTTGCTCTAATTGCGGATCATTCGGATGTTTTTGTTGGAGTTGTTGTAACAACGCGTCAAATTTATTCATATCACCTTGCATGAAGACTGATCGTGCGTAGCGAATGCCAATTTTTAAACTATTACTCAGTTCATACGCTTTGGCCAAAACAGATGCAGAGGTACTAAAATCATTTTGCAAATAACAAATATAACCGAATGTATCTAAAATTGAGGCTTGCTCAGGAGCATATTCCAAGGCATGTTCGACATATTTTCGGGCTTCATCTAAGCGTCTATTTTGTACCGCCAAAGTATAGGCATATGCATTTAAATAGGTCGGGCTATTGGGTTCAATTTCAAGTAATTGTTTTAGTAATTGGTCGAGTCTATCTTTATCTTGATGGGCGTCGAGCAGTAGAACTTCGGCATAAATGAGCTCTGGATCTTCAGGTAAGTTTTTTACCGCTTCATCAAGTAAACGAACTGCTGCTTTTTTATTGTTCATGCGTTTTAAAATATCTGCCTGAGCAAGATATAAAAAACTGGCATGTTGAGGATAATTAACCCGCTCTTGGGTTAAAAAGCGCAGTGCATCATGCAGCTTATTTTGCTGGCTAAAAATGCTGATCATATTGCGCCGTGAAACTGTATAAAGACTGCCATCAACAAGGCGATAATAGGCTTTTGCCGTTTCATAATGCTGTTTGCGTTCAGCATTTACTGCGAGATAGTAATACGCTTCATTTTGGTATTTGCTCGAATAACGTAACTCCACCAAATACTTTTCGGCTTTTTCATAAAGCTCTAAGTCAATACTGGTCAGACCTGCCATAAATAGCGGTTCTTCAGCAGATGGCCACTTCTTTAGTATATCTTCGAGTTTTTCTAGACCTAATTCTGACTGATTGATTTTAATTAAATATTTTGCTTCTGCTAAGCGAACTTCCATATTGTTGCGGTGTTTACGGCTGGATTTTTCGAACCATTTTAAGGTTTCTTCTTCATCACCTAACGACATAAGTAAATTGGCTTTCATTAAGATATAGCCAGTCACTTTCGGGCGTTTTTTCAGTGCTAAATTAATGGTGTCTAAGGCATCAGCAAAGGCACCATTTTGAGCTTGTAAACCTGCGACTAAGACCAAAATAGAAGGGTTGGTTTTTTCCTTGCTAGCGGTCAGTGCTTGAATCAGATAAGCGCGATCTTCCTCTGATTCAGGGGAAATACCCGCCAAAATTTGTTCTAAATCTGCATTTGGGTCAATGGTTAAAATTTTATCAAGTGTTTCGGCGGCAAGCTCATATTCATGGGCTTTCAAAGCAATATGTGATAAATAAAATAATGCTGGTACATCTTCAGGTTCTTGCACAACCCAATGTGTAGCAATATCTAAGGCTGCTTGTAAATCATTTTGCTCGATAGCAACGTTTAAAGCACGCTGTTTGACCATGGTGGATTTACTTTTGATTGCAAGCACGGTGTAATTATGAAGCGCGGTTGGAATGTCGTTATAAGCTAAGGCAAATTCTGCAATCATACTTTGTTTAATTGCATCATATCCTGAATTTGCATGGTAAACTTCTCCCACGGCCCGAATTGGGACAGTAGAAGCCATGCTACCAACAAGTAAGAATGTGGTAGAATACTGCTTTATTGTCTGGCCGTTCAGTCGGCTATTTGTTAGACGCAATTTTTCTTGATCCAAGTAATGCTTTTTATGACGCCGATAATGCACAATAGCATAAATTTAGCGAAATGATGATCTGATATGTCTTTCTTTGCATTGGGTGTCAACCATCAAACCGCTTCTGTAGAGCTGCGTGAACAGGTTGCATTTAACCCTGAAAAGTTAACTGCACTGCTTGAACAGCAAAGCCATACGCCTGAACTCAATGACATGGTGGTGGTGTCTACATGTAATCGTACCGAAGTCTATGCGATGTCTGAAAATGCAGACGTGGTATTGAATTGGCTCGCCCAATCAAATGGTATCGATGTAAAGCAATTGTCAAATCATGTGTATCGTTATGAAAATGCACAAGCGGTGACACACCTCATGCGTGTGGCTAGCGGCTTGGATTCGCTCATGCTTGGTGAGCCTCAAATTTTAGGTCAAGTCAAAACGGCTTTGTCCTTAGCCAAAGATGCCGAAACCGTTTCCCCAAATTTAAACCGTATTTTTGAATATGCCTTTTATGCGGCAAAACGTGTGCGTTCTGAAACAGCCGTTGGAAGTCATGCGGTGTCGATGGGCTATGCTGTTGCTCAGCTCGCTTTACAGGTCTTTAGTCAGCCTGAAAAATTGACGGTGATGATTGTTGCTGCTGGTGAAATGAATAGCTTGGTTGCAAAGCATTTGGCCGAAATGGGTGTGGGCAGAATTATTATCTGTAACCGTACACGTGCCCGTGCCGAAGCTTTATCGCAAGAGATTGCTCATCGTGTAGAAGTTGAAATTATTGATTTTGCAGATTTGGCAGACAATTTACATCGTGCAGATGTAATTTCAAGTTGTACCGGAAGCTTGCATCAAGTGATTTATTTTGCGGATGTCAAAGCAGCACTGAAAAAACGTCGTTATAAACAAATGCTATTGGTTGATTTGGCTGTACCACGAGATATTGAAGCCAAAGTTGAAAGTCTAGATGGCGTTTATTTATATGGTGTCGATGACCTGCAAACTGTCATTGAAGAAAATTTGGCTCAGCGTCGTCAGGCGGCAGTTGAAGCCGAAGTCATGGTCAATCAGCTTGCGACAGATTTAATCACACAGCAAAAAGTGAATTTGGCTGGCTCGACAATTCATGCATACCGTGAACATGGTGAGTCATTGCGTCAAGAAGAACTGGCTTTAGCCCTGAATCGTCTACAAAAGGGCGAAGATGCTGCGAAGATTATGCAAGAAATGTCGCATCGTTTAACCCAAAAGCTGTTGCATTCAACCTCTATCGTGCTGCGCAATGCTGCGATGGCGGAAGATCCTGCTTATTTTGAAATGTTAGAACAAAATTTAGTTAATGTGGCTGAAAATCGCCGTAAACCAAAGAAATAAATAAAGCTATTCATTGAATAACGGTCATTCACAGTTTGAACTTGAAGTTAAAAATTAATCTTCAAGGAGGGTGAGCGATCTTTTTTTATCAATATCATAAATACGTTGTTTTAAATTACGCATTTCAGCAAGGCTAGAAAACTTATTCGACTTGATCTTGAGTTGTAAGAATTGATATTGCAATTTTGTCGATAAATCTGCCGCAAGTTTATCTGCTTGTTCAGGTGATGACGTATAATCGCTGATATTGGCATGCTCTAAAATATGTTGTAATTCATGATGATGTGCTGCACAAGCACCGAGTACATAATAGGTTGATAACTCTGGATCATCAGGCAATTCATCAAAAATCACATTGAAAATATTTAAAACATGATAAAGCAATAAATCTTGTGAAACTAAAGCGCGTAAAGGCTCAAAATGAATGTAAAGATAAGGATGATTGATCAAAATCGCAATCACATATTCTTCAGCATCAATTTTTGTACTAAAGCTCAATGATGCATCATTATTGACTTGAGGCTGCCACTTTCGGCTAAACCCTAATTTTTCACGGAAATATTGTTGTAGCAAATAACGATATGAACCACCTTTCGGCAACAGTTCAGTGAGCTGTCTGAGTTCACCCATCACCTGACTTTTACCTTCAGGTGAACTGACATCATGATTTTGCGTTAAATGTGCAAAAACAAATTCAGAAAGAAGCGGTGAGGTGTGCAGTAACCGTCGAAAATTTTCAATACCTTCACGGCGGATCAATGAATCTGGGTCGTGGTCATTCGGCAAAACAAAAAATTTAAGTTCACGTCCATCATTCAGTAATGGAAGGGCAATTTCGAGCGTACGACGAGCTGCTTTTTGACCTGCGGCATCACCATCAAATGCAATGGTAATGCGGCTATTTTGCTTAAATAAAATGTTTAAATGTTCAGTATTACTGGCAGTCCCTAAAGTCGCTACAGCGCCATGAATGCCATATTGCTGTAGGGCAATAACATCCATGTAGCCTTCGACCATTAACCAATCTTGGGCTTTTTGTTTACGGCCTTCGTATAAACCATAAAGTAACTGGTTTTTATGGAAAACTTCAGAGTCTGGAGAGTTGATGTATTTCGGTTTGATTTCATCATTTAAGGCACGACCACCAAAACCGACCACACGACCTTTCGCATCTCGAATCGGGAAAATCACCCGCTCGCGCAGTAGGTCAAAGTCACGACCACTGTCACTGGTTCGAATCAAACCGAGAAGTTTGAGTCCTTGGATATCTTGTGGAAAGGCTTTTTCCAGATGTTGCCAATCTTCGGGGGCATAGCCTAAGCGCCAATAGGCGATGGTGTCTGCACTAAGACCCCGTTGTTTAAAATAAGCTTGCCCAATTGGACTGAGCGGAAGTTGTTGCTCATAAAACTGTGCGACATTTTCCAGCAAGTCATATAAGTTTCCGTCTTGCGGCACATCTTCAAAACCATTGGCAACTTGGTCAAAGTGAGCAAACGGATCGTTCCCATAAAAGGCGTCTTCGTTATTTTGAAACTCAGCAAATGGGTCGTGTTCGAAATTTACTGCAGCAGAATTTGTATCGGTTTCGCCTGTTTTGGGCGGCAGAGCTTTTGCTTCGATTGCAGGTTTTTGTACAGGTTTTGGTTTAGATTCGCGTTTATATTTGAGTTTATTGGAATCGTTATTGTCTTTCGGTAGTTCAATACCTGTTTGGCTTGATAAATCCTTCATCACTTCTATGAAGTTACGGCTACCAATATCCATTAAAAAACGGATGGCATTACCATTGGCCTGACAACCAAAGCAGTGAAAATATTGTTTATCACGATAGACATGGAAAGATGGCGATTTTTCCTGATGGAATGGGCAGCATCCGGAGTAGGTGCGTCCAGTCTTTTTCAATTTCACAAATTGACCAATCACATCGACAATATCGGTGCGATCTAAAATTTGATCAATTGTATGTTGAGGAATGGCCATGCTGTTTTATCTGTCTATCTATTGAATTTGGGCAGTTCGTGAAATATATTGAAATCAGCAATGCTGTAAGTTCAGTCGGGATGCAGTACAGCATCGTCCATCGAACTATTGTATACCTATTAATCTAACCGAATCTGTAGATCCTGAAAAGATAAAAGGGCAAGTATTCTAACTTGCCCTTTGTGAAAAATCGACCTTCGTTGCGACTATATTATTCAGCTGATTCTGACGACTCAGTTTTTTCGCTATGAGGACGATCCAATAAGCCAAAGCTTAAACGATTGGTTAAACTGCGTTTTTCTTCATCAGTTTCAACCGCGTCTGCAGAGGTTTGCTCAGACATCGTTTGTGCTTCTTTACCGAAAATACCTAAGGTTGCACGGTTAAGGAAGCTGCCTTCACTACGTGCAGCACGCATATTGACCGTACCGTCTGACTTCACAAGTTTTGGATAGTTCAGTTTAAGCACGTCAATGTATTGTTGAGACGTGGTTTTATCACCAAGTTTGTCATAACCATAGGCTACAGTCGCTAGAGCTTCTGGAACTTGTGGTGCTTGAGGATAATGTTCGATCACCCAAAGTGAACGTTCAACAGCAGCTAGCCATGCTTTACGTTTTACATTAAAACGCGCCGCATTCATTTCGCTTTCAGCCAATTCTTGACTGATGAACTTCATACGTTGTGCGGCATCGACTGCATATTCACTCGATGGGTAGCGACGGATAAAGTCGACAAAGTTTTGATAAGCCACTTTGAGATAGCTCACATCACGATGCGATTGCTTTAAAGAAGTATAGCGAAGCAAACCATTGTAGTTTTGCTCCATGTTTGAAACACCACGCACGTAGTACGCATAATCAACTTGCGGATGCTGCGGGTTCATACGAATAAAACGGTCTGCAAGTGCAATCGCACCTTCATAGTCTTTTTGCTGAAACTTTACATACAATAGTTCAAGTTGTGCTTGCTGCGCATAGTTACCTGTAGGGTAGTAGGTCTCTAGAGCTTCAAGGTGTTTTGCAGCATCTGTATATTGGTTACGTTCAAGCGCTTTTTGTGCTTTTTCGATATAAATCTGTTCGCTTGATTGTGGACCTGTGTCGACCACTTCTTTCTTTGGATTACTGCTACAGCCTACCATTGCCGATGCAATGCCTATTGTTAGAGCAAGCATTGTCATTTTATATTTTGGTAGCGACATAAAAATTCCTCTGTTAATACGGGCAATGAGCTACAATTGAACTATTAAACCACTTTTGTCTGAATGAGCAAATGAGTCAAGCACAATCTTCCAATTCTAATTTCCCTGAAACTGATTTCAATTTACTTGAAGATTCTGAGGATGCAGATAACCATACTTCAGACTCAACTGCAACACGTTTATCGTTGCAATTTCAATTGGATGAAAGCTATTTAGGACAACGTATTGATCAGGTTTCAGCACTGGTTTGGACTGATTTTTCTCGTGAAAAGCTAAAACAGTGGCTCAAAGAGGGCCATTTGTTGGTCAATGGTAACACTGTGAAACCAAAGTACAAATGCGAAGGCACAGAGTTACTGACTTTAGACGTCGAGTTAGAAGCACAAACACGTAGCTTACCTGAAGATATTCCACTCAATATTGTCTATGAAGATGACGATATTATGGTGATTAATAAACCTGTCGGTATGGTTGTTCATCCGGGCGCTGGAAACAGTACAGGCACATTGGTAAATGCAATTTTGCATCATTACCCAAAATCTTCAGAGTTGACCCGTGCAGGTTTGGTGCATCGTATCGATAAAGACACTTCAGGTCTGTTGGTTGTTGCGAAAAACCTCGAATCCCAATTTTCTTTAAGTAAGCAATTGGCGAAGAAATCGGTTTACCGTATTTACGATTTGATCGTATATGGCAACATTATTGCTGGCGGTACAGTCGATGAACCAATTAAACGTCATCCTGTTGATCGCATTAAAATGGCTGTATTGCCGGGCGGTAAAGATGCGGTGACTCACTATAATGTGAAAGAACGTTTCCAAAACTTTACCCGCGTTCAAGCACGTCTAGAAACGGGTCGTACCCATCAAATTCGTGTGCATTTTACTTATATCGGTCATGGTCTTGTGGGCGATCAAGTGTATGTACCACGTGTACGTATGCCTGCAGGCGCGTCGGTGTTATTAGATGACACTTTACGTGGCTTTAAACGTCAGGCTTTACATGCGGTTAAATTGGGTCTCGTTCATCCACGTACAGGTGAAGACATGATGTTTGAAGCACCATGGCCTGAAGACTTTAACCAATTGGTTGAAGTTTTACGTAGCGAAAACAAAGCGTATTAAGTTTTAACCTTTTACACGCCATAGATAGAAAAGGACGGCAACATGCAATTTGTTCAGGGACTTCCACAGGGTGTTTTTGTGGGACAAACTCGAGTTCATCATGATCAGACGCAACCCGCTGAACAACCTGAACTGGCAGGATTTAATCTGGCATTGCATGTGGGAGATGATGCAGCGCGTGTGCAAAAGCACCGGATGCAATTGCTCAAAGACTTTGCTGAATATGGCGTGAATAAAATCAGCTGGATGAACCAAACCCACAGTACGCTATGCCATCGCATTGATGAACAGATCAACTTTGTTGCACCCGAAGGCGATGGTATGGTCACGCAGTCTAAACATCATGCCCTGATGATGATGACCGCAGACTGCTTACCCGTGGTTTTGGGTAATGCTGATGGGACTGAAGTTGCCAATCTGCATGCAGGTTGGAAGGGCTTGGCCAACGGTATTGTGGAAAACACCATTGCAGCCATGCACACTCAGCCAACATGGGCTTGGTTGGGGGCAGCTATTTGCCAAGAGAGTTTTGAAATTGGTGCAGAAGTCAAAGCTGCCTTTTGTTCCAAATACCCAGAACTTGAAAGTGCATTTAAAGCTGGTGTAAGGGAAGGCAAATATTATGCTGATCTTTATGCGATAGCGCGTTATATTCTTGCATTACATGGGGTTAAAGCCGTAACAGGTGGCGACCAATGTACCTTTTTGCAAGCTGAAGAATATTTTTCTTATCGCCGCGAAGCGAAAACAGGACGTATGGCAACATTCGTCTTTATGCTTTGAAAATGCTAAACTTGACTGAATCTATCGACTTTTAAATGTTATGTCTTTGACTGCTAAATCTCTTGCTGTTGTTTACCACAGTCCCTATGGGCACACTGCCAAAGTGGCGAATTTCATTGTACAAGGTGCAGAAAAAGCCGGTGTAAAAGTCCATCTCATGAATGTAGAGCATGTGGATTGGGATGAATTGGACAGTGCAGATGCCATCGTTTTTGGATGCCCAACCTATATGGGCAGTATGAGTGCGGCAATGAAATTATTCATGGAGCAATCATCTAAACGCTGGTTAGCACGGACATGGCAAGGCAAGTTAGCCGCTGGTTTTACCAATGGTGGCGGCTTAAGTGGAGATAAATTGGCAGTATTGCAGCAAATCAATTTATTCGCCATGCAGCACGGCATGCTGTGGAGCGGTCTTCCATTGATGCCAACTGGACGAAGCACAACAGATTTAAATCGGATGTCGAGCTTTTTAGGTTTAATGACACAATCGGATAATGCGCCTGTTGAAGTCACGCCACCTGCGGGTGATTTAGAAACCGCTATTTGGTTTGGTGAATATCTGGGACTGTTGTTAAATAAAGTTAATTAATTTGTAAATAAATCGTTTGAACTATCATTTATAAATCTTTGAAAACCCTAGTGATGGAAATGTTACTGGGGTTTTTATTGGCCTAAAATTCGTGAAAATTGGCATTTTGTATAATTGAGTTGTGATGCGTGTCACAAATTGCCATTCATTTACGCCAACGCTATTGATTTAATCTTCTCATAAATTTCACTCGGGATGAGTGACGAATATTAAAAAGGATTAAATAATCGTGAAAAAAACAATAGTCGCAATGGCATTGACCTTATGTGTTTCTGACGTTGTTTTTGCAGCAGAAGGATTGGTGGGATTAGCAGATGAAGAATTGTCTGCCATCAATGGTGCTGCATTGATGAATATGTCCTATACCGATCCTATTTTGGTCAACCAACAAATGGTCGATGAAAATATTGGTTTCTACAAACTCAGTTTAGATGCCGTCATGGATCTGAACGTCAATGTCAAAAGTTTGCAACTCGGCTGTGGTGGGGTAAATGGGTCAAATGGCTGTGATATTGATATTCGTCATCTAGCGTTGAGTGGTAATGCAACGTCGACCGATGCCAACGGTAATCCCGTCTTTAATGGTGATCGAGCGTCAACCAGTGCCGAACTGAAAAATCCGTTTATTGAATTTGCAATTAAAAACCCAAAACAAGCCGCTTTACGCGAAGTTAAAGGCTTCCGTGTTAGTGCTGAATCAATTACAGGTTTATTGACCACTGGTATTCAAAATACGGGTGCGCCGACAGATGGGATTAAGTCACTGAGCGGTTATATGAAAATTGCACCGACTACAGGGATAGCAAAGACCCAAGCAGCGATTTTTGGTGATAGCAGCAGTGAGACTTTATCCGGTAACTTGGTGATTAATACGATTTGGAACAATGATCGTAGCTTTGTTAGCCAACCCGAAAATAGTAAGGGTTTAAAAATTCCTTCAATGAATGTGCCATTTACCGTCCCTGAAATTACTATTAATGGAAAACGACAAACTCAAGCCGTTGCCAAAAATATCAGTGCGACAGTGCCATCGATTCAACTCAACCGTGATAGTGGTAGTTTGCAGGTCAAACTTGACCGTAATTTGTTATGGGTAGAAGGGGCGCAGTTCTTTATGGATTCTGGCTCATCAATTGATGGTTTGAAAATGAACATTACCTTTGAGCAAGCCTTAAATATGATTCATAACATTCCATTAAATGGCACAGCCGGTTATTTATCGCTTCAATCTCAAGATATCAGTTGGCCAGATGCCAATGCCGATGATATTGCACGTACAGGTTGGTGGATGTCATTTAAAGACCCGATCAATATTGGCAAATTAAATCCAACATCTGAAGTGGATATCTCAGGCGTCTTGCCTCAAGTTGCACAAAAAGTATCGCAAATTTTAACCAATGAACCAATTTATATTCCCTTAGGTTCTGCTGTTGGTGCAGCATTTGGTCTGCCAATTTATAAAAATGTAGGTTCAATTAACCTCAGTAATGCAGGTGCGGCCAATTTAACTTTAAAAAATCAGGTCTTGGGGAATCAGGAAGTTCGGACCAACTGTTTTGGTGGGTTGAAATTCTGCTAAATCTGCAATTTAAAAATAAAAAAACCTCCAAGATGGAGGTTTTTTTATTGAACTTATTTATGAAAAATACGGGCTTTATCGCGCTGCCAATCACGGTCTTTTTCCGTTGCACGCTTGTCGTGAAGCTGTTTACCTTTTACTAAGGCAATTTCAAGTTTGGCATGAGGACCTTTCCAGTAACATGCCAAAGGCACACATGAATAACCTTTTTGGTTAATTGCACCTTGTAGTTTTTCAATTTCACGGCGGTTCAGTAATAATTTACGAGTACGTGTTGCTTCAGGCACTACATGTGTCGAAGCACTCAGTAAAGGTTGCACTTGAGCGCCGAATAAAAATGCTTCACCATTTTTAAACGTAATATAGCTCTCTACGATAGTCATTCGACCCGCACGCATTGATTTGACTTCCCAGCCTTGTAATGAAAGACCCGCTTCAAATTTTTCTTCAATGAAATAATCGTGACGCGCACGCTTATTTAGGGCAATCGTACTGCTACTATTTTTTTTAACTACTGCTTTCGTCATAATCAAAAACTTCCAAACTTAGCACTATTGTACCCGAACTTTGAATAAGATGAAGTTTTTAAATTTACAAGCTGACTTCACCTATAAATCAAGATTTTGTTAAAATACCCGTCTACAAAATAACAGAGTACAACTGGATGTCTAAAACTCGTGTAATTTATCCGGGCACATTCGATCCAATTACTAATGGTCATATCGACTTAGTGACACGTGCATCACGCATGTTTGACGAAGTTGTCGTGGCAATTGCAATTGGACATCACAAAAACCCTGTGTTTAGTCTGGAAGAACGTGTTGCACTAGCGCAAGAGTCTTTAAGTCATTTGTCAAATGTTGAGTTTGTAGGTTTTGATGGGCTGTTGGTCAACTTCTTTAACGAGCAAAAAGCAACAGCCGTGTTACGTGGTTTACGTGCAGTTTCAGATTTTGAATATGAATTTCAATTGGCAAATATGAATCGCCGTTTGGACAGTAAATTTGAAGCCGTGTTCTTAACCCCATCAGAGCAATATTCGTTTATTTCATCTACGCTCGTGCGTGAAATTGCACGTTTAAATGGTGATGTCACTCAGTTTGTACCACAAGCTGTTGTGGAAGCCTTTAAGCGTAAACAACAGCAAGGTTGGTAGAGTGTCTTTATATATCACTGATGAATGCATCAACTGCGATGTCTGTGAACCTGTATGCCCCAATGAGGCGATTTTCATGGGGGAACTCATTTATGAGATTAACCCTGATTTATGTACGGAATGCGTTGGGCATCACGATAAACCGCAGTGTCAGTTGTTCTGTCCGGTGGACTGTATTCCATTGGATCCGGCACATCCTGAAACTCAGGAACAGCTTCAACAGAAGTACGAAAAACTAATTGCTCAAAAAACATCAAGCAATTAGTTGTCAGATTTGTTAGAATGCGCCCCGAAGTGAACCAGACGATCGCTGCTGTGTATAGGTCTCCGTGACTAAAGCAGGGGAGGAAAGTCCGGGCTTCATAGGGCAAGGTGCCAGGTAACGCCTGGGCGGTGTGAGCCGACGGAAAGTGCAGCAGAGAGCAGACCGCCTTCATTATGGTTTTGAGCAATCAAAATCGGAGGTAAGGGTGAAAGGGTGCGGTAAGAGCGCACCGCATGACTGGTAACAGTTCATGGCATGGTAAACCCCACTGGAAGCAAGACCAAATAGGGATCCTTTAGGCATGGCCCATGCTGGATCCGGGTAGGTCGCTTGAGCGTATGAGTGATTGTACGCCTAGAGGAATGATCGTCCTCGACAGAACCCGGCTTATCGGTTCACTTCAACAAATTTTGATCAAATACGCGCATTATGGGCTTGACGATATTTAAATATCCCTCCATAATGCGCGCACAGTTTAAGGCTATGTAGCTCAGTTGGTTAGAGCACCGCACTCATAATGCGGGGGTCACAAGTTCAAGTCTCGTCATAGCCACCATATTCAAAAAAAAGACCACTCCGATTGAGTGGTCTTTTTTTATTTCTAAATCTTCCAAATTTAAAAAAATTAACGATAAACAAAACGACGCATACCTGCACGTAAGGCAAATGCGCCATGCATATATACGCCACCGAGCCAATACGGCACATTGTAAATATCTTCATGGCGATATTTAACTAAAGCAAACTCAGCCAATAGTCCTTCAAAGAACATGCCACCAATGGCAAGTATAATGGCCAAAATCAGTAACCATGTCCGCTCATAGCTAAATAGCCAGCGAATAAAAAAGCTCAGGTAAAAAATCCAACAAAGTGCTTCGGGATGAAAATTACCAAATCCGCTGAGTATATAGACTATGGCAAATAGTATTAGGCTCTCGACGAGGGGCGCAGTGCCGTCATGATGGCAACTGAGCTGGGTCATCACATAGTGTTTAAGTAGTTGTGTAAGTTGAATATAGCTATATGCCATGAAAGCAAAGGCAATAAAAAAGCCAGGGAATACCCACCAAGCCTGATGGAAAAATAATGGGTTGGGATAACTAAGCGTCTGGGTATAGACATGAATCGCATCGCAAAAAGTTGCGACGACTGCTGCCAGCAGGGCAAGTATAAATATGCCTGAGAATTGAGTGGTTCTCGTCATCATTCATCCTGAAAAGTAGTGATCTTTTTATTTTGTGAGTTCTTTATAGAATGAATTTGGAGAAAAGGCTATGACAAGTTACGAGATGCTCATGTGTTAAATGTTAATTTATAGCGCTACTGCTATACTCAATACATAGTTAACTTTATGAATATAAATAGAAATGATAGATAACCAATTAAACTGGCCTAAAGATAATTTTGAGAATATTGAAACTGCATGGGAAGGTGATCTTTGGGATCGCCGTCGTTTAGGAGAGCAGCTTACAAGTTATGTTGATCGCTTAAACTGCGGTGCTGTTCTTGCTTTGGATGCACGATGGGGTGAGGGTAAAACGTGGTTTGTCCGTCATTGGGCGAAGCATTTAATGGATACTGAGCATAACGTCATTTACCTAGATGCATTTGCTAATGATTATTTGGAAGATCCTTTCTTAACGATTGCCGCTGAAATAAGTCACACTTTTAAAGAATCAGAAGAAATTGATGATGATGAAATTAAAGATTTTAATGCTAAGACTGCTTCAGTATTAATATCGTTGGCGGCTGTTATTCCAATGATTGCGGCTAAAGCGGGGATGCATTGGATTGACTTGGGTGGAGCTGGAGAAGCATTTAAAGAGATATATGAAGAAGGAAAAGCGTTGTATGACACAGCAAGTGAGGAAATAGCTACAAAAGTTAAGGAGAAAATCGAAAAGAAAATAGAGAATCATCAAGTTGAGAAACAAACAATTCATGACTTTAAGAAAGAACTTGCTGTATTAGCTGGAAAATTAGATAAACCTTTAGTTTTTATTATTGATGAATTGGATCGATGTCGTCCTGATTTTGCCGTACGATTAATTGAAAGGATTAAACATTTTTTTGATATCCCCAAAATTGTTTTTGTTCTTGTCATGGATAAAACTCAATTTTCGAAAGTGATATGCCATAACTATGGTTATGATGAAAAATTGGGTGAAGAATATTTAGATAAGTTTGTTGATTTCACAATCGAACTAAAGCATGCAAAAGATAGCGAAAACTTTGAACTTATAATAAAAGAACAGCTATTTAAAATTGGAGAACTAAAGTCAGTAGATGAGCTAACAGAACTTTATTATTGTTTAATGTATTTACAATTGCACTTTAAATTAAATAGTCGGGAATTAATAAAGCGCATTAATCCGATATGCTTTACTTCGAACTGAAAGTGATTCAAAGAATCTAATTTTAATAATATTTTTGATCGGCTCTATCAAAGAAAGTAATTTTAAAACCTTCTTAGAAAAAATCACTGATAAATTAATCAATGATGTAAGAGGAGATGTCTATGTATTTGCACGCAAACATGGTCTTTCTACATGGAGTGGTCGTTATGATGAAATAACAAACAGTGAGTGGTACAAGTTAATTTTAATCAGAGAGTTTAATGTTGTTAACCCATTATTAAATACCGTGATTTCGGCTTATCATAATGCGGATCAATCACGGGATATACATACAAAAGAACATTACCTGAGAGAAGGTTTGGAAAACTTCTCTATTAATAATTTTACAAATTCTAGTGAATTTGCTTCGGACTGGGAAAATTATATTAAGCGAGGTATCTAACTTTGATTTCTAAAGTGATTTAATAATACTTGCACATCATCCGTCTGCAATTGCTCCCGCATCTTTAAAAACTGCTTTTCATCTAAGTCATAGAGCTTAAGGGAAAGCAGTTTTTTGATATCTTCATCAGGAAAGCGATATTTAATAACTTTAGCAGGGACTCCGCCTACTACTGCATAAGGCGGCACATCTTTAGTCACCACCGCGCCTGTAGCCACCACAGCACCTTCACCGAGTGTAACGCCTTGCATAATCATGGCACGTGAGCCGATCCAGCAGCCATCACCAATGATGGTGTCGCCCGCAGGGACAAAACTCCGTGTATCAAACGGAAAGGCTGAAATCCAGTCAGTGCGGTGGAGTTGGTTACCGCCCATCATAATCACGCATTCTGCGCCAAAACAGACAAAATTACCGATATGTAATTGGTCTATCGGCTTCTCAGCTGTTGCAGGTTTATCATGCAGATAACGCACCACACAACGCTCAAAACCCTGATCCCAATATGCAGAATAATATGAATAATTACCTTTGATGTGAATATTTGGGTTCTTCACTGTTTTAGAGATGAACTCAAACTCACACCAATGATTGACAGGTGAATTAATCAATTTTTCAGACATAACGTTTAATAGCAATAATGATTCGCGTGACTATTTTAGCTGACTCACTATAAATGTCGACTACAGATAAATGCTTAAGCACGTTTTAAATGCAGCAAATGCGTGGCTTGAGTATGTCGTATTCCATCATTACGATTTGCAAAATAACGCTGTGTAATGTCATGTGCAGATAAATCTTCTAAGACCACATAACCCAGTTTTGTCACGGCACGGTGTAACTCATCACTGTGAAATGTCCCAATAATGGCTTCACTTAAAAAATAGGTAAATTTGGAAACAGCAAATGATCCGACACGCTCTATACCAGTTAAATCTTGATAGGGAATGGAATAATCTAAAACCAATTCGCTACCTGAGGCTGCAAATTCGGCAATGGTTTGCAAGGTGCTTATAGTTGTTTCTGGTTTTAAATAATGCGTCGTTCCAAGCCAAGAAAAGAACGCGGGTTGCTCAGTATCATAAGAACTCCGCTTTAAGGCATGCGCTAAATTTTCTTTTTCAAAATCAATAGAAACAAATTCAACATGGTCTGGAATATGTCCGAGTTTCTGTAAACTTCGTATTTTTAATGTTTGAGTATCTGGGTGATCAACCTCAAAAATTTTAATATCTGAGTATTTCTGCGCTATTCGGAGGACAAAAGAATCTAAACCTGCACCAATCAGCACATATTGTTTAATTCCTTGTTGTACTGCCTTTTCTAATTGATCTTCGGCATAGCGTGAACGTGCCACCACCTGTGCGGTGAGTAATCCAAATGTTTGGTTGGGTATTTTGCTATTCAACGCTTTTATACATGCACGACTTGAAAGCAGTCGACGCGAAATTGGACTGGTGAAATGAAAGGCATAAGGGTCGGAAAAAACAGGTTGGTTCGCATATAAATAATGATTTGCGCGAATGGCAGCGGCAGCTTGTGCCGTTCGGCTTGCATGTCCAAATTTCATCGTGTGTTATGACTCTTTTTGTTTTAGATAACACTTTAATGAAATAAGCCATTTGAACAATGACGTATTCAGTTGACTATTGTTGCTGAACGTACATTTTGGTCACTCGATAGGATGCATTGGCTTAAGCGAAAAACCTAGAACAATAAAAAACCCCTCAAAAGAGGGGCTTAAAATTGCTTATCTTAGTGAATTAAAGATATTCAACTTTAGAAACTTCGTACTCAACTTCACCTTGTGGTGTGTTGATTTTTACATCGTCGCCTTCATTTTTACCCAAAAGACCACGCGCAATTGGAGAGTTCACAGAGATTTTGTTGATTTTAAAATCTGCTTCGTCATCACCAACGATTTTATAAGTCTTTTGTTCTTCAGTATCCAAGTTTTCAATGGTCACAGTCACACCGAAAACCACACGGCCATTTTGCTCAAGTGATTTAACATCAATCACTTGGCAAGCACCCAATTTACCTTCGATATCTTGGATACGGCCTTCACAGAAACCTTGTTGCTCGCGAGCAGCGTGGTATTCAGCGTTTTCTTTCAAATCCCCATGTTCACGCGCTTCAGCAATTGCTGCAGTAATACGTGGACGATCAACACTTTTAAGTTGCTGTAATTCTTTCTCTAGGGCAATTTTGCCTTCGGGTGTCATAGGATAACGTTGCATTGTTGTCCCTCATGTTTGTAAAAGAAAAAATCAGTAAAATTTTTACTGACCTAGAAATGAAAAAAAGCCCGCCACCGAGAGGTGGCGGGACTTCTCGGTAACTTAATTAACCTTTAGTAAGGTCTTGTAAGCGGTATACATCCATTGGCAATTTGATTGCTAAAGCTTGGCATACTGCATCAGCACCGTTAAGGGTAGTTGTGTAATACACTTTACCTTGTAATGCAGAGCGGCGGATCGAGAATGAATCTTCTTGAGCCTGTTTGCCTTCAGTTGTATTGATAATGAGGTGAACTTCGCCATTTTTCAAGCGGTCTACGATATTAGGACGGCCTTCAGTCACTTTGTTCACACGTTCACATTCAATACCAGCATCTTTAATCACATCATAAGTACCGCCAGTAGCGATCACTTTGAAGCCAAGATCTGTCAACTGTTTCGCAATACCAACAGCACGAGGCTTGTCAGAGTGACGAACAGATAAGAATGCATGTTTTACTTCGCCTTCCGTTGGTAGGCCTGGTAAACGGTCATTAGAGCCTAACACAGCTTTATAGAACGCTTCACCAAATGTTTTACCTACACCCATCACTTCGCCTGTAGATTTCATCTCAGGGCCAAGAATTGGGTCAACACCAGGGAATTTGTTGAATGGGAACACCGCTTCTTTTACAGAGAAGTGTTCAGGAATAATCTCTGTAGTGAATCCTTGAGATTCTAGAGATTGACCTGCCATACAACGTGCAGCAACTTTTGCTAAAGATTCGCCGATACACTTAGATACGAATGGAACTGTACGTGATGCACGTGGGTTCACTTCTAAGATGTATACGTCAGTACCTTTAACCGCAAACTGTACGTTCATCAAACCAATTACGCCAAGCTCTTTCGCCATAGCGATGGTTTGGCGGCGCATTTCGTCCTGAACTTCTTTAGATAAAGAGTACGGAGGAATAGAACATGCTGAGTCACCTGAGTGAATACCCGCTTGTTCGATGTGCTGCATGATACCGCCGATCACAACGTCTTTACCGTCAGATACGCAGTCCACGTCAACTTCAATCGCATCGTCTAGGAAGTGGTCAAGAAGTACAGGTGCTTCATTCGATGCTTGAACCGCATCACGTAAGTAGCGTTTCAATTCGTCATCGTTGTACACGATTTCCATCGCACGACCACCAAGTACATAAGATGGACGTACCACAAGTGGGTAGCCAACTTTTGCAGCTTCAGCCATACCTTCTTCAGCAGATTTTACGATGCTGTTGTTTGGTTGACGAAGTTGCAGACGTTGAATCATTTGTTGGAAACGTTCACGGTCTTCTGCACGGTCAATCGCGTCAGGTGATGTCCCGATAATTGGCGCACCAGCTTCTTCTAAAGCACGAGCTAATTTAAGCGGAGTCTGACCACCGTACTGAACGATAATGCCTTTAGGCTTCTCGATACGCACGATTTCAAGTACATCTTCCAAAGTGATTGGTTCGAAGTACAAACGATCTGATGTGTCGTAATCTGTAGAAACCGTTTCAGGGTTACAGTTCACCATGATGGTTTCATAACCGTCATCACGCATAGCAAGAGCCGCGTGTACACAGCAATAATCGAACTCGATACCTTGACCAATACGGTTAGGACCGCCACCAATGACCATGATTTTGTCACGGTTCGATGGGTTCGCTTCACATTCTTCATCGTAAGTTGAGTACATGTAAGCTGTGTCAGATTCGAATTCTGCAGCACATGTATCTACACGTTTGTAAACTGGAGTTACGCCCAAGTTCCAACGGTGTTTACGGAATTGTTTTTGTGAAATGCCCATCAAGTCCGCAATGCGAAGGTCTGATAAACCTTTGCGTTTGAACGAACGGATGTTGTCAGCGTTTAAGTCACCAAAACCTAAAGTTTTGATTTGGTTTTCAGTTTTGATGATGTCTTCGATTTGAATCAAGAACCAACGGTCAATTTTGGTTGCTTCAAATACTTCATCAAGAGTGAAACCGTGACGGAATGCATCGCCTACGTACCAAATACGCTCTGGACCAGGCACTTTCAATTCAACAAGAATTTTCTCACGTGCGCCTTCAGTGCCCACAGCGATTTTTTCGTCAAAACCGCATGCGCCTACTTCAAGACCACGAAGCGCTTTAGACACAGATTCTTGGAAGTTACGGCCAATCGCCATTACTTCACCTACAGATTTCATCTGAGTCGTCAAAGTTGCGTCAGCTTGCGGGAATTTCTCGAAGTTGAAACGAGGAATTTTCGTTACAACATAGTCGATCGCAGGTTCGAAAGATGCAGGGGTTGTACCGCCAGTGATGTCATTTTTCAATTCATCAAGCGTATAACCGACAGCCAATTTCGCCGCGATTTTCGCAATTGGGAAACCAGTTGCTTTAGAAGCAAGAGCAGATGAACGAGAAACACGCGGGTTCATCTCGATTACAACCATACGGCCGTCTTTCGGGTTGATACCGAACTGAACGTTCGAACCGCCAGTTTCTACACCAATTTCACGTAGTACAGCTAAAGATGCATTACGTAAAAGTTGGAATTCTTTGTCAGTCAATGTTTGCGCAGGAGCAACAGTGATTGAGTCACCTGTGTGCACGCCCATTGGGTCAAAGTTTTCGATTGTACATACAATGATACAGTTGTCGTTTTTGTCACGAACAACTTCCATTTCGTACTCTTTCCAACCAATTAAAGATTCATCGATCAATAATTGTTTAGTTGGAGAAAGATCGAAACCGCGTTCACAGATTTCAATGAATTCTTCACGGTTGTATGCGATACCGCCGCCTGAACCACCCATAGTGAATGATGGACGGATAATGACAGGGAAGCCGAAACGCGCTTGAATTTCAAGTGCGTGTTCCATGCTTTCTGCAACGTCAGCGCGAGGGCATTCCAAACCAATTTTGCGCATTGCGATATCGAAAAGTTTACGGTCTTCCGCTTTTTCGATTGCTTCTTTGGTCGCGCCAATCAATTCAACATTGTATTTTTCTAAAATACCGTTGGCATCGAGTGCAAGGGCACAGTTCAATGCTGTTTGACCACCCATTGTAGGAAGAACTGCGTCTGGGCGTTCTTTCTCAATGATTGCAGCTACAGTTTGCCAAGTAATCGGCTCGATGTAAGTTGCGTCTGCCATCGCAGGGTCTGTCATAATGGTCGCTGGGTTAGAGTTCACCAAAATAACACGGTAGCCTTCTTCACGAAGGGCTTTACATGCTTGCGCACCTGAGTAGTCAAACTCACATGCCTGACCGATCACAATCGGACCAGCACCAATAATTAAGATGCTTTTAATGTCTGTACGTTTAGCCATGATGCTTCCTTAATTACTTCTTAGATGCTTCGATAAGTTCGATGAAATGATCGAACAGTGGTGCGCAGTCATGTGGACCAGGGCTTGCTTCTGGGTGGCCTTGGAAACTGAACGCAGGTTTGTCTGTACGGTGAATCCCTTGTAGGGTTTGGTCGAACAGTGATTTGTGCGTAGCTTTCAAGTTTGCAGGTAATGTTTCTGCATCTACTGCGAAGCCATGGTTTTGCGAAGTAATCATCACAATACCAGTTTCCATGTTTTGAACAGGGTGGTTGGCACCGTGGTGGCCGTGAGGCATTTTCACAGTTTTTGCACCTGAAGCAAGTGCAAGAATTTGGTGACCCAAGCAAATACCAAATACTGGTACATTGCGAGCATCTTCTACAATTGTTTTTACAGCTTCAATTGCGTAGTCACATGCAGCTGGATCGCCGGGGCCGTTCGATAAGAACACGCCATCTGGATTCAATGCAAGTACGTCAGCAGCAGGAGTTTGCGCAGGCACGACAGTCAATTTACAACCGCGGTCTGCGAGCATACGTAAGATGTTGGTTTTGACACCGTAATCGTATGCAACAACATGGAATTTAGCTTCAGGCTGAGAGAAACCTTTACCTAATGTCCAAGAACCTTCAGTCCATTCAAAGCCTTCAGGGTCACAGCATTCTTTTGCAAGGTCTAAACCATTTAAACCACCAAAAGCGCGTGCTTTAGCTAAAGCTTCTTCTTCTGTAATGTTTTCGCCAGCAAGGATACAACCATTTTGTGCACCTTTTGCTCGCAGAATACGCGTTAATTTACGTGTATCGATGTCTGCAATAGCAACAACATTGTGTTGTTCAAGGTAATCACCAAGTGATTGCTCAGCACGGAAGTTGCTATGCAATAAAGGTAGGTCACGAATGATCAATCCGTTGGCCCATACTTTATGAATTCGACCTGACTCAGCGTCTTCATCATTACAACCTGTGTTACCGATATGTGGGTAAGTTAGTGTCACAAGTTGTTGTGCATAACTAGGGTCAGTCAAAATTTCTTGATAGCCAGTCATTGCTGTATTAAAAACGACTTCACCAGTCGTACTACCCGATGCGCCAATAGAAGTACCTTTAAAGATAGTTCCGTCGGCAAGGGCTAAAATTGCTGGGGTGCTCAAACCAAAGCTCCTGAAATTTAGGCTGTAAAAAAGCGAGAAGACGAAAAAAAAGGAAGGCTGCTTAAAAACCTACCCTCCTTACATCTGCTCGCTTGAACTTAACACGGCATTATACGCAGAAAGCCACTGAAAGTCCATCGTAAATATCAGGAATAAAGCAGATAAAGCGCTTGCATTTTAGAATAAAGTTTGGTTTTGAAAAATCTTAGAAAAATGTAAGCAATTAATTATTGTCAGACAAATCATAAATTAAAATTTATCAAAAAGCGCTAATGTGGGTCGGTCAGCAAAAACTATAGGTACAAAGTCATGGCAACACAACAAAAACAAACAGCGGCTAAAACCTCCCTGAAAGAAGTCGTTATCGAAGGTGCTGAAAAGCTTGAACAAGTTGCAAAAGAGGCAAGTGTTCAAGCCACAGAAGCGGTCACTGAAAGCAAAGGAAAGATCGGAGCAGAGGCAAAGCAGTTGAATGCCAGTGTGCAAGATCAATTGCGTCAGTTGAAGCAAGATGTATTGAATAAACTTGATCAGTTAAAAGTTCAGTTTGGTTCATCGCAAAAAGATTTTAGCGAACTCAAAGAATTTGTGAAAACTGAGTTTAATACTGTTATTGATGATCTTTCAAAACTTGGAAAAGAGCTGAAAGAAGATGTGACCCAAATTTCAGGAAAGCACAAAGATCATCTAACAGAAACATTTAAGCGTTCTAAGGAACATACTTTGGAAGCGTGGAAAAAAGTTTCACCAGTGAAAGCTGAAGTTACGGATCAAACCACAGATCTTAAAAGTTAATTGTGAATGACATGAATTTTAAAACGCTTGAGCTAAGTCTAGTCATTCCAGGGAGCTGGATTCGGTGAGAGCGAATTAAACTTCAATTTAACGCTAAATATGCAAAAGGGAGTCATTAATGGCTCCCTTATTGTGAATGGTACATTTAAGTCCAAAATACTTATTTAAAATAAACAGGCAATAAAAAAGCAAAAGATCGTACTTTTGCTTTTTATCGAAGATCAAAACATCAAATGGTTTAGAACTGATGTAGCCAATCACGCTTGTTGTGAAAGTCAGCATTTGGACTACTATGCTGCATGGCATAGTACTGTTCACCTTGAGGGGTTTTCAGTACTGCAGTTAGACCAATATAGAGATCTTCCCATTTAAGTTTGTACTTCAGCATAAATTCTGTCAGATCAAGACTGACATTTAAGCCATAGTGCGTCCGTTTCAACTGATTCAGTTCAATATCGTAAGCAGCTTGTGGCGGCATATCTTCTGGATAGCGATATTCTTCAAACTGGTAAGCCTGCCAAGCTTGTGAAGGGGAGAGGTTGATTTCACGATAAAAGTCTTCATTGTGTACACCAATAAAAACTTCTAAGCAGGTCTGTTCCCACAAAAAATCGATTCGTGGGTGAGCTGATACCAATTCTGGCCATTGAATCAGTTGGTTTGGGTCTCGAATCCAATAACCCACATTTAAAGTATATGGGCTTTGTTGTTCGATAGCACCAACGACTGATACAGCCTGAAAGCGACGATCAAAGGCGCAGAGTTCGAAACTTGCCATAAATGCTTAGTTAGACAGGTGTGCGTAGCGAACAAGGTTAGACAGTTTTGCATTTTGTTTTGCCGCTTTGCGGTAAATCAAAGCAATCTTACCAATCGTTTGAACAACTTCAGAACCTGAAACAGTCGCAATTTCAGTAATCATTGCAGCACGAGCTTCACGGTCTTCTGCCACAACTTTTACTTTAATTAACTCATGGTCGTTTAACGCACGGTTTAATTCTTCAACAACGCTTTCTGATAAGCCTTTGTCCGCAACCATTACAACTGGGTTTAGGGTGTGACCAATTTGACGTAAGCGTTTACGTTCTTGAATAGATAAAGCCGCCATAAATATAACCTAATTTTAAAAACGACCTAGTATAGCAAAATCAAAGTTGAAGCGCTGTATTTAATCGGCATTTTCTCGATGAAGATTATTGAAAAAAACATGATTTAAGATGCTTTTTAGATACACATGTCTACTGCAAAAGTGCTGAATTTCACGTACAATCAAGACTGAGAAGTTTTTTTTATTTAGAGAGTTATGGCTACCCGCATTACTAACCAGAAATTATCCAAAAGTAGTCGTGACTGGATGCGTGAGCATCTTGATGACCCCTTTGTGAAAAAAGCACAAAAGGAAGGATATCGTGCGCGTGCCGCTTATAAATTGCTTGAAATTCAAGAAAAATACAAATTGATCAAGCCAGGCATGACCGTTGTCGACTTAGGTGCTGCACCAGGTAGTTGGTCGCAAATTGCCGGTAAACTTGTTGGCGACAAAGGTTTGGTAATTGCTTCTGATATTTTACCCATGGATGCTTTACCCGATGTGACCTTCTTGCAAGGTGACTTTCGTGAACAAGAAGTGTTCGATGAATTGTTAAAAATTTTAGATGGACGTACTGTAGACGTTGTAATTTCAGATATGGCCCCCAATACATCAGGTAATAAGGCTGTAGATCAACCGCGTCAGATCTATCTTTGTGAATTAGCAATCGACTTTGCTCAAAAGGTTCTTGGACCAAATGGACAGTTTGTTGTTAAAGTGTTCCAAGGTGTTGGATTTGATGAATACCGTAAGCAAGTTGTAGACACATTTGATGTGCTGAAAACAGCAAAACCGGCGGCTTCACGTGCTCGATCTAAAGAAGTGTTTTTAATCGGGCAGGGACGTAAGAAAGCTTTCAAGTAAAGTTTACTTGCCAACTCGTTAAAAATTGTGCATTTTGTACGTTTTTAAATTATTGCGAAGCTACTCTGCAGCGTAAGTATTAGAGTCACCCATGTAAATGGGATTGAACGAATTAGATAGAAATGGGAATAAAGCTTTGAGCGATCTTTTTAAGAATGCCGTGTTGTGGCTGGTTATCCTAGGCGTGCTGGTTTTAATCTTCAGCAACGTCAGTGACCGCAATCAACCGACCGCGATGAACTATTCTGAGTTCGTGGCAGCCGTAAATGCGGGTCAGATTAAACAAGTCACCATTGATGGCGAAAGAATTCGTGGCGAAAAATCAAACGGTTCTGAGTTTGAAAGTATCCGTCCTGCGGTTCAAGATCCTGAACTTATGCCGAACCTGATCAAGAACAATGTTGTTGTTGAAGGTACAGCGCCACAGCGTCAAAGTATTTTGATGCAACTTCTGATTGCAAGTTTCCCTGTTCTTTTAATCATTCTGTTATTCATGTTCTTTATGCGCAACATGGGTGGTGGAGCTGGTGGTAAGAATGGCCCAATGAGTTTTGGTAAGTCAAAAGCAAAAATGCTGTCTGAAGACCAAATCAAAGTGACATTTACTGATGTTGCGGGCTGTGATGAAGCTAAACAAGAAGTTGTTGAAATCGTTGACTTCCTAAAAGATCCATCTAAGTTCAAGCGACTTGGTGCAAGCATTCCGAAAGGCGTGCTCATGGTTGGTCCTCCGGGTACGGGTAAAACTTTACTTGCTAAAGCGATTGCGGGTGAAGCGAAAGTACCATTCTTTAGTATTTCGGGTTCTGACTTTGTTGAAATGTTCGTGGGTGTGGGTGCGTCTCGTGTCCGTGACATGTTTGAACAAGCAAAGCGTCATGCACCATGTATCATTTTCATCGATGAGATCGATGCTGTTGGTCGTCACCGTGGTTCAGGCACAGGCGGTGGTAATGATGAGCGTGAGCAAACATTAAACCAAATGTTGGTTGAAATGGATGGCTTTGAAGGCAACGAAGGTATTATCGTTATTGCTGCAACAAACCGTGCTGACGTATTGGATAAAGCTTTACTTCGTCCGGGTCGTTTTG
Source organism: Acinetobacter sp. YH01020 (assembly GCF_013420275.1). Lineage (NCBI taxonomy): Bacteria > Pseudomonadati > Pseudomonadota > Gammaproteobacteria > Moraxellales > Moraxellaceae > Acinetobacter > Acinetobacter sp. YH01020. The sequence goes on along the minus strand of NZ_VOYN01000010.1, from coordinate 11,858 downwards.
ACCGTCAAGTGATGGTATCTCTACCGGATATTAAAGGTCGTGAGCAAATCCTGAATGTACATTTGAAAAAATTACCTTCTGTGACTGGTGTAGATGTTAAAGTCTTGGCACGTGGTACACCGGGCTTCTCGGGTGCTCAGTTGGCTAACCTTGTAAACGAAGCAGCACTGTTTGCTGCACGTCGTAACAAGAACACGGTCGATATGCATGACTTTGAAGATGCGAAAGACAAGCTTTACATGGGTCCTGAACGTAAATCGATGGTGATTCGTGAAGAAGAGCGTCGTGCGACGGCTTATCATGAAGCAGGTCATGCGATTGTTGCTGAAATCTTGCCGGGTACAGACCCAGTGCATAAAGTGACAATTATGCCGCGTGGTTGGGCACTGGGTGTGACTTGGCAGTTGCCTGAACATGACCAAACCAGCCATTACAAAGACAAAATGTTGAATGAACTTTCAATTTTGTTTGGTGGTCGTATTGCCGAAGAAGTCTTCATTAACCAAATGTCGACTGGTGCTTCAAATGACTTTGAACGTGCAACAAAAATGGCACGTGCAATGGTTACTAAATACGGTATGTCCGATAAAATGGGCGTCATGGTTTACGAAGATGACTCACAGCAGTCATTCATGGGTGGTTTAGGAAGTCGTGTGATTTCCGAAGCAACGCAGCTTGAAGTTGACCGTGAAGTTCGCCGTATTTTAGATGAACAATATAAAGTTGCTCGCGACATTCTTGAAAATAACAAGGATATTGCGCATGCCATGGTGAAAGCATTACTTGAATGGGAAACCATTGATCGTGATCAAATCCGTGACATTATGGAAGGTCGTGAACCACAACCACCAAAAGTGTACATCGCTGAAAATCCAGTGATTGATGTAACACCAACGGATGGTCCAGATGTTCCACCACCATTACCGTCATTGCCAAAAGCATAAAAATTTAAAACCACCTTCGGGTGGTTTTTTTATATGAAAATAAATGCATGTGAGCGAAATGCTGAGCAAACTTAGCGTTAAAATAAGCATAGCAAAATCTGGGATGTGTAATATGAAGTTGGTGTCTTTGCCGAATAAAATTTTAAACTGTGGTAATTTGCAATTAGATTTGTCAGAGCCACATGTGATGGGAATTTTAAATGTCACACCGGACTCTTTTAGTGATGGTGGCAAACACAATGGTAAAGACCAAGCTATAGCACATGCCTTACAAATGATTGCGGATGGTGCGACAGTGATTGATGTCGGTGGTGAGTCAACACGTCCGGGTGCATCTGTTGTTGAGGTTGAAGAAGAAATTCGACGGGTCGTACCCGTCGTTGAAGCCTTATCTAAACACAATGTAGTGATTTCTATCGATACCTCACAACCTGAGGTGAGTGAGGTAGCGGTTCAGGCAGGTGCGCATATCTGGAATGATGTACGTGCATTAACTCGGCCGAATGCCTTAGAAACCGCTGCAAAACTGGATATTCCAGTGATCATTATGCATATGCGTGGCGAACCTACCACGATGAATAATCTAGATCAGTATCAAGATGTCGTGGCTGATGTAATCGATGAATTAAAGCAACGTGTGCAAGATGCATTAGATGCAGGTGTACGTGCAGAAAACATTATGATTGATCCGGGTTTTGGTTTTGCTAAAAATGCGCAGCAAAACTTAAAGCTTTTACAGCAATTCTATCAATTGAATGACATGGGCTATCCGATCCTTTCGGCATTATCTCGTAAGCGTTTTATCGGTGAAGCACTTGGCGGTGCAGATGCACAAAATCGCGCAGTAGGCTCGGTTGCAGCGCATCTACTCAGCATTCAACAAGGTGCATGTATGGTTCGCGCACATGACGTCAAAGCAACGGTAGATGCGATACGTGTTTGGCAAGCCATGCAGAATGCAGTGTGATTTGAAAATACTGAATTCCAATAAATTTGGTGAATTGTAGTATTTGTGTTATATAAGCGCCCTGAATGTTTTGTGATAGAGTTTCGTATGTTTGCAGATTTACTGCTACCCATGTTTGATGATGAATATTACCCAGATGTGTTGGTTGCAGAGGTGAAGTTATTGGTTGTTCAATTTGCGAAGAAAATTGCAAAAGCAGATTTAAGTTCAACTGATATCTACCATTTTGCCAATGAAACGGTTGCACAGCTCAATAAGATGAAACCTCAATTTGAAGATTTAGATTCGTCTTTGGATGATACGGCTGCAGATTATATTGCAGAAGCCATGATGATGGTGCTGCAAGATGAAGGCCATATGGATATTGAAATGGAAGAGTTGGTTGCTAACCGAGAATGGTAATTGAACTTTAAAAAAAGCCCTGTAGTGACAGGGCTTTTTTGTGTTTAGGGATTTAAAAAAGTCATTGAGCATTGTTTAAAAAATCTTTAAATGATGATTTGATCGATGCTGATAGTTTTTGTTCTTCTTGCATAGCTTGTAAGTGTAGGGTGTAGAAATACAATTGATGTTCTTTTTGTTTTAAAGATTGTTGATAAGACCAAAATGCCAGTTGGCGAAGCTTTTGTAGTTTTACTCGTTCAATGGCGCTGCTTTCAGGTTTATAAAATAATTCAGTAAATACACATAAAAACAGACTGAAAAAAAGTCCACAGAGACTGATGAGGTTTAATACATCTGTTTGTAGATACTTAAAGTTTATAGCGAGGATAAGTGTGAATCCGCCAAGGAGATACAGTTGTATTTGCAGACGCGGAACTGCGGACTTACTGCTAAAACGTGCTTGATAATGTGCATACCAGACATAGCAATAGATCCATGGAAGAATAATCAATAAACCAAGATTAAACGCCATTTTGGGGTCGTGTATTGAAAGTGCCGTTGAAAGCATATGACCAAGTACAGCGCTGCTAAGGGGGATAGAAAGTATCAGGCAAAAGCTAAAGATTAAAACAGGTGCAGTGGGTGTGAGATTGATAATTTTAAAATGTGCAAACAGCAGCCGTTGATAAAAGGCATCGGGATGCTTGAGTTGTAGTGCGGGGAGATTAAAATCTGAAGGTGTCGGCATCGAATAATAATAGATTTCTAAATTTTAGGCATAAAAAAACCAGCAAATTGCTGGATCTTTTATTGCACCAATCTTAGAAGTATAAGAATGGTGCCCGAGGCCAGACTCGAACTGGCACGCTTTGTGGGCGGGGGATTTTAAATCCCCTGTGTCTACCGATTTCACCACTCGGGCATGTGCGCAATAATAGAGGACGAAATGAAGCTTGGCAAGTGTATTTGATGGTGTTTGTTTTAAAATCAATCAATTCATGCATATAAGTTGAAAATATTCAAAAAAAGTGATGTATTGAATGACTTTTTGAGCAGTAATTGAAAGTTTTTTGCACTATATCAATGCTAACTTATTTCATTAGCTCATCAAGATAATGTTCGACATTTTGGTGCTTTAGCTTTTTACATAGCTGATTTTCCTGATGTAGCATTTGTATGTGCAAATTTTGGAACTGGGTAAAGCGCTCAGATAACTGTTTATGATTTACTTGATTTGGATTACTGAGTGTCAAACGTAATTTTGCTTTAAGCATTTGTTTATACGACCAATAAGCAATACGACGTGTCTCTTGTAGAAAATAGTATTCTTGGGTGTTACTCCCACCTTTGAATAGATTTTCTTTATAAAAACGCACAAAGCCGAAACTCATGGCGAAAAAGAACAATACAGATTGAACGAAGGTACTTTGTAAAAAGGCGATATTGAGTAACTGTAATAAAATCACGATCGCAAGTCTGAACGGCGTATTCTTCAAACTTTGATACAGGGACATTGAACTGTGCTTGATTTGCTTGATGACTAAGGGCACAACCAGCATAAAAAACAACATAATACTTAGTACAGCAATACCATGAGCGCGAAACTCACTCATATCTGGAAAATACAGTTGTACTGTATGACCAATACTCATGCTTAAAGAAATAAAAATCATCGCCGCCAAAACCCAAGGAATAAGTTCTTTGAGTTCGTCTAAAATGCCTTGAGTTTTCAGTTGGCTATAAAATAAATAATTATGTTTAAAGGCTGCTGGATATTGCTGTTTCAGTTGTTGAAGGTAAAGCGCAGCCTGTTTCTTTTGAGCCATATTGTGACGTTAGTATTAAAGCGTGAAAGTAATATAGTTGATTTCGATATTTTTGACAGAATTTTTTTCTAAATCATGTTGTATATCTGAACATTATAAGAGAAAACGCAATTTCTATAGCGAAGGTCGCAGTTTTCATGCTGCTTTTATGCGAAAATACATGATTATTGAATATTAAGTTTTTATAGGCAGTTTATGACTGATCATTCTCCTGAAACATTAAGCGATATCGAAATTCTAGACATTCTTCAGTCGATGAAATCAGATGTTTTAAATACTGAAGCAAATGAAGTGATTCGTAGTGGGGGAAAAGCTGGTCGTCAAGAAGCACACAAACAAGCTTTGGTAAAATTAAATCAAGCATTTGAAGATAAATTTGTTGAAGCTGTGACTTTGGCTTTAGGCTTAAATGAAGGCCAAAGTAAAAAAATACGCTACAAAAAAGATCGTATCCGTATTTTGAAAGTTCGTGGTATCGATTATTTAGCGATTGATGGTGCCGAAACTGCACAAGTACTGTCACAAGTTGCACAAGCGATTGTACGTGAAGACGCAACGGTGACTCATGACCTGCATAACATTTTCCCATTTTGGAAAGAAGGCTGGCCAATGGTGCAATTCGACAATGTTTATAAAATTTTAGAAGATGACATTCGCATACATTATGAAGCAGTTCTAGAAGCATTAATTTCAAAGCATTAATTACTACAAATGAACCTGTGAGTGTAAAGCACTGGCTAGTTCTATTGTTAAGCATAAAAAAGCACCTGATGGTGCTTTTTTATCTTTAAAATTTTAAGTTAAGCTCGAATAAAACGGAAACATCCCAAAGATCAGGCCTGCTGCTAACATGACAAAACACGTGATTACAGCCCAGATAATGGTAAATTTCTGATGTTGTCCAAACTCGATACCTGCAAGTCCACAGAGTAAATAGGTCGATGGGACAAGCGGAGAGAGTAGGTGTACAGGTTGCCCTACGATGGAGGCACGTGCCATTTCTACAGGTGCAATTCCATAATGAGCGGCAGCATCGGAAAGAATCGGCAAAACCCCAAAATAGAAAGCATCATTCGACATAAAGAAAGTCATTGGCATACTGATGACAGCGGTGATCGGTGCTAAATAGGGACCCATACTTTCAGGGATAATTGCCACAAGTTGTTTGGACATGGCTTCTACCATGCCTGTTCCAGCTAAAATTCCGGTAAAAATACCTGCAGCAAAAATGATGCCGACCACGTTTAAAGCACTACCTGCATGATGTGCGACTAACTTTTTCTGCAAGTCGACATTTTTGTAGTTGACGACTAGCGCAATACATAAAGCCACCATGAATAAAATAGGCATAGGTAAAATACTAAAAACCAGACAAATCATCAGAACGACGGTTAACAGTGCATTAAACCAACGTAGATCTGCGCGGTTGGCATCTGGATTATCTGAGATTTGAATGTTTTCACCATGGCTGATATCCAATTGGACAATTCCTAGACGCTTTCTTTCCATGCGACCATACATCGTTCCTAAGAAGTACAACCAGCCGATGGCAAATAACATCGGTAAAACCATCGGAACAAATACATCACTTGGGTCGACATGAAGCGCGCTGGCGGCGCGGGCAGTAGGCCCACCCCAAGGTGTAAGATTCATAATTCCACTAGAGAGCATAATCAAACATGCCATAATCAATGGGCTCATACCTAAGCGCTTATGGAGTGGCAGCATGGCCGCAACACAGATCATATAGGTTGTAGAACCATCTCCATCCAAAGAGACAATTAACGTCAGGGTAATGGTTCCAAGAACGACTTTTAAGGGATCACCTTTGACCATTTTTAAAATAAATTTCACCGAAGGGTCGAACAATCCGGTATCAATCATGATGGCAAAATACAGAATCGCAAAAAGCAGCATGATGCCAGTCGGTGCAAGTTTTTTTACACCTTCAATCATCATGTCGCCAATTTCATTTATTTGTATGTGTGACAAGCTGTCAAAATAAAAACCAAGTAACCACGCAATCAAGGCAAAAAGTAGGGGGAATTAAAGTCAGTGCGACAAGTGGGCTTAAGCGTTTCGACATGATCAAATACATAAAGCACAAGATCATGCCCAAACCGAGTACGGTTAACATGGTTCATTCCTTTGAAATATAAAGCTGTTTTTAAATCCAAGGGCAGAGCATAAAGAGAAATTTCATCAGTCAAAACAAAGGTGATAAAATGTGAAATACATCACTATTTTGATGAAAAATAGTCATTAATAATGAAGGTATTAAGGAAGAGGGATTTTTTGATTTATTTTAATTTTTATTCAAAAAAAGTGGTCTGTTTACATTTATTCAACATCTGTAGAGAACTGTAAATGCTGTGCCTATACAGTTTAATCACAATAAGTGCGCTTAAGCAAAAATAGACAGTAGCGTCCGAATCGGCCAACTAAAAAATCGGAACCAAAAAATTAAGGGATTATAAAAGAACAGACCAAAACGCATGGTTTCGTCATATTGTTGTCGACCGCGTTCATAGGGATAAGGTGTTAAAAACCAAGCAGTGACGATCAGTGCAACACCGAGCAATAGAAATAAAGGTTGTGGATGAGCTTTGAAAAAATAATAGATCAGATAAGCCCCAGTATAAAAACTAAAGCAAGTCAAAATCGCTTTAAGTGAAAAAGACATCGTTGTTATTCCATCGTATTTTTATTTTATTGTTTTAGAAAAAAGAAGAATCGAATTAATCAGATTCTTCTGGTGTATCCAGTTCAGTCTCAGTCTGTTGTAAGCGGGTCACTAATAATTGGTCAATTTTAAAGTGGTCTACATCCACAACTTCAAATTTGTAGCCATGATAAGTAACAAAGTCCGCTGGACGTGGAATTTTACGTAGTTTAAACATCATAAAGCCCGCAAGGGTTTCATAGTTTTCTTCATCGGGCATTTCATCTAAAGCGAGGGCATGCTTTAAATCTTCGATTGGTGTACTGCCATCGATAAGCCAAGAATCCGCATCACGTTTAATAATTTGTTGTTCTGCTTCAATCGGTGTTACCCAGTCGCCCATCACGGTAATCATAATGTCGGAGAGGGTAATAACGCCGACAACCAACGCATATTCGTTAATTACTACGGCAAATTTTTCTTTGGTTGAACGGAAACGATCGAGTAATTCGGACAGTGTTAAAGTATCTGGAATCGTGAGGACATTACGAATGGTATTTTCGTTGAGTTGTAAAAGTGACTGATTGTTCAAGATACGAACCAAAATATCTTTGGCATCTACATAACCAATCACGTCATCAATATTTTCACTACAGACCAAAAACTTCGAATACGGAAATTCTGCGAGTTTTTGACGAATACTGGCTTCTGATTCTTTTAGGGTAAAGTACACCACATTTTCACGTGTAGTCATACTTGAAGGGACATTACGTTCTTCCAGTTCAAATACGTTTTCAATAAAGTGGTGTTCTTGCTTTTGTAGTACACCAGCTTGAGCACCGGCATCCATCACGGCTGAAATATCGTCAAAGGTAATATTGTCATCACGTGTTGTATTCACTTTGAATAAACGAAACAACAAATTGGCAATGGCATTAATCACCCATGCCATTGGTTTACACACTTTAATGAAGATTTGAATCGGGTCTACAACAGCAACGGCGATTTTTTCAGGTGCGATCATCGCCAAACGTTTTGGCATCAAATCAGCAAATAGAATGAATAAGGAGGTGACTAAAGTAAACGACAGGGTGAATCCTATGGTTTCAGTCCACGGGCCCTGATAAAAACGGGTCACTAAGGTTATGAAATAAGGACGAAATGCACCTTCACCCAAAATACCGCCAAGAATTGCCACGGCATTTAAGCCAATTTGTGATGCGGCGAAAAAGTCTGCTGAGTTGGCTTGTAAGTCAAGCACACGTTGTGCACGTGAATCTCCAGATTCAGCCAAAATTTTAAGCTTTACTTTTCGTGCACCCGCAAGGGCAATTTCTGTTAAGGATAGAAAACCCGCACCGACGATCAGGAGAATAATAATGACAATATTTTGGAAAAGGCTCACGAATACACCTGTTTGTGATTCATTCTATTTTTCTGTATTTCTAACACAAAAATGGGCAAGGTAGTAGTCTTAACTACTACCTATATAGTGACAGTATACGTTTGAATTAATAAGGAATTAAAGAGTTAATTACTGATACTGTGAAAACTGAGAGTTATTCATTAAGTATTCGCGGTTTTCTTCTTCAATCATTTGACGTGCAACATACAAAATAAGTTGACGCAACCAGCGATGAGCAGGGTGATGATGAAGTAAAGGACACCACGCCATTTTTAATTCAAATTCAGGAATATAGAATGGTGGATCGCGAAGTAACAGGTTTTGACTTTTGGCTTGAAGGCGAGCAATACGGCTTGGCAGAGTCGCAACCAAGTCAACATTCGAGGCCAATAAGCCTGGCATTTGATAATGACGGGTGAAAACTGAAATTTTACGTTTTTGGCCAATACGTTCTAAGGCTTGATCAATCCAACCTAGACCCGCTTGTTTTTCAGGATTGACACCAAAACCGACACCCATACCTGTTTTAGATACCCAAATGTGTTGTGCATCTAGATAGCTTTTCAGGTTTAAATTATTTGCAGCAGGGTGCTTGGCATTTAAAAGGCATGAAAAACTGTCACGCCAGACCAAAACTTGGTGGAAACTTTGCGGAATTTCATTAAAGCGGTTAATCGCCAAGTCGACTTTACCTTGTTCCATATCTCGATAAGACACATCACTAGGCGTTAAAAAATCCAGAACCACATTGGGTGCTTCTGAGCGCAAAGCTTTTACTAGGCGCGGTACCAGTGTTGCTTCAGCATAATCTGACGTCATGATGCGGAAGACACGATTTGAAGTGTAAGGTCGGAACTCGGTACGGGGTTCCAAAATCATCGAAAGGTCAGAGAGAGCATCACGGATACGTGGCTGTAATTCAAGCGCACGTTCTGTAGGTGTCATACCTTCTGAAGAACGAATAAGAAGTGGATCATTAAATAAGTTGCGTAAACGACGTAAAATATTACTCATCGCAGGCTGAGTTACACCCAGTTGCTCGGCAGCACGAGTCACATTTTTTTCACGAAGAAGTACATCAAGATAAATTAATAGATTGAGATCGACCCGCTCCAGATTCATAAAATAAATACCGACAATAAAATCATGAAATTTATCTGATTATGCCATAACTACTAAGGCTTGTGTAAAAAATGGATGAAAAAATGACGTGTACTATTGTACTAAAATTCGGCAGTTTTAAGACAAATTTGCTGAAGCGACAGCACATATTTCTTAAACACTTATTACCTGTTTAGAATGATATTTTTAAATAAATATAATAAAAATACGGAGCAATTTTGATTATGCGAAGTGATGTTCATAAAACTCAAAAGTAAGATGAAATATCTCATTTACATGATCATTTGAGGACGGAATAACCGAGTATTTAGCTCGGTAAATTTGGGCAAAAATGGCGTAAAAAATGCTGTTTTTTTTAAAAGTGAATGCTCAGTCGACTTAAGTCTAATGAAGAATAATTCATCAAAATGTTTGAAAAATAGACAAGAAAATTAGCAAAATATATTAATAAAAGTATTTAAATACAAATGCTTATGAATATTGGTTAATTATTATAATACGACTTTAATCTACATATTTTTTAAATAAATACCGAAAATTAATGCAGAATATTGGATTAATTTTTTTAGTCAATCTACTCTGTGTCTATCGCAACGAAGTGTTCTAAATCTGAACAATCATTCGAGGGTATGATTTTAGCCTTACGTTGCAGAAAAATCCTAATATTATTACAGGAACATATCATGTCTACATACTTAACAGCGATTGATGCAATCCGTGAATTAAAAGCAAAATTCGGAAGCACTTGGCGCGATATTAGCCCAGAAGATGCTGCACGTATGCAAATGCAAAACCGTTTCAAAACTGGTTTAGACATTGCGAAATATACAGCTGCTATTATGCGTCGTGATATGGCTGCTTATGATGCTGATTCTAGCAAATACACTCAATCATTAGGTTGCTGGCACGGTTTTATCGCACAACAAAAAATGATTGCGAACAAAAAATACTTCGGTACAACTGAACGTCGTTATATCTACCTTTCTGGTTGGATGGTTGCAGCTCTTCGTTCAGAATTCGGTCCACTTCCTGACCAATCTATGCACGAAAAAACTTCAGTTCCTGCATTGATCGAAGAAATCTACACTTTCCTACGTCAAGCTGACGCGAAAGAATTAAACGACTTGTTCCGTGCGCTTAAAAAAGCAAACGAAGCTGGTGATACTGCTAAAGCTGCTGAAATCACTGCTCAAATCGACGGTTTCCAAACTCACGTTGTGCCAATTATTGCTGACATCGACGCTGGTTTCGGTAACGAAGAAGCGACTTACTTACTAGCTAAGAAAATGATCGAAGCGGGTGCTTGTGCACTTCAAATCGAAAACCAAGTATCTGACGCTAAACAATGTGGTCACCAAGCTGGTAAAGTTACAGTTCCACACGAAGACTTCATCGCGAAAATCCACGCTCTTCGCTATGCATTCTTAGAAATGGGTCTTGATGACGGTATCATCGTTGCTCGTACTGACTCTGAAGGCGCTGACTTGACTCAAAAAATCCCAGTGGTTAAAGAGCCAGGCGACATCGCTTCTCAATACATCAGCTACTTAGACACAACTGAAATTGACATTTCAGAAGCTCAAGAAGACGAAATCCTAATCAAGCGTAACGGTAAACTTCACCGTCCAAAACGTCTTGCTTCTGGCTTGTACCAGTTCCGTCCAGACACGCAAATTGACCGCGTTGTACTTGACTGTGTATCTAGCCTTCAAAATGGTGCTGACCTTCTTTGGATCGAAACTGCGACTCCAAACGTTGAAGAAATCGCTCACATGGTTAACCGTGTTAAAGAAACAGTTCCAAATGCGAAACTTGTTTATAACAACTCGCCTTCATTCAACTGGACTTTAAACTTCCGTCAACAAGCTTACGACCGTTGGGTTGCTGAAGGTAAAGACGTTTCTGCTTACGACCGTGCTAAACTAATGAGCGCTGAATACGATAACTCTGAATTAGCTGCTGAAGCTGACGAAAAAGTTCGTACGTTCCAAGCTGATGCTTCTCGTGAAGCGGGCGTGTTCCATCACTTGATCACACTTCCGACTTACCATACAGCTGCTCTTTCTACTCACGAGCTTGCTCAAGGTTACTTCGGCGACCAAGGTATGCTTGCTTATGTAGCTGGCGTTCAACGTAAAGAAATCCGCGGTACGATTTCTTGTGTTAAACACCAAGCAATGGCTGGTTCTGACATCGGTGACGACCACAAAGAAATCTTCGCTGGTGACAACGCGCTTAAAGCGGGTGACGATGCGAAAAACACAATGAACCAATTCGCTGCTCACTAAGCATTGAACTGATTCGAAAAAAAGCCCAGCGAAAGCTGGGTTTTTTTATGGCTTTAAAATCTTCTTAAATCCATTTATTAAAGTGTGTCGATATAAAAAAGCAGGGCATAACCCTGCAAATAGAGTGAGACAGCCACTGCTGTCCCATAGTTTGACTTAAATAAAAAACCTGAGTCCAAAATAGTTAAAATGTAAGTGCTAACAAAGACTTCAACTATAAAGGATTCAGGTTTTGTCACATCAGAATACCGTATTTCATC
>NZ_VOYN01000110.1:0-2437 GCF_013420275.1 Acinetobacter sp. YH01020 | reverse complement strand
TTGTTCCATTTTAGAGATTTGTTTAAGATAAGATATAACTCATTGAGATGTGTCATAGTATTCGTCGTTAGAAAACAATTATTGTGACATTATTTCAATGAGTTATCTATTTTTGTCGTGTACAGAGCAAAAAACTACAACAATAGTTTTCATGACTTAATAAAAAACCCAGCTTGTGCTGGGTTTTTTTTGATATTTTTTAAATTACATTTGAGACTGAATATAGTTTGGAAGACCAATGAGTTCGATCAAACGCATTTGCTTTTCAAGCCAGTAAGTATGATCTTCTTCAGTATCTGACATTTGCTGACGCAGCATATCACGGGTCACATAGTCACCCTTTTCTTCACACAATTTTACGCCTTGTGCAAGTTTCTCACGAACATGATATTCAAGCGCCAAATCCGCTTTTAAACAGGTCACAACGTCTGTACCGACTTCAATATCATCACGATTCATATTCGGCGTTCCTTCAAGGAACAATACGCGACGAATCAATGCATCTGCATGTGAGCCTTCTTCTTGGCTTTCATGATCGATACGTTCAAAGATTTTACTTAAGCCCCAATCTTCATACATACGGGAATGAATTAAGTATTGATCACGAGCAGCCAGTTCGCCACCGATCAGCATATTTAAGTAGTCTACGACTTCTGGATTGCCACGCATTTTCTTCACTCCATACCCTTTTCAAATATTATGGACAAGTTTCAAAATGAATGCAAAATATAATTTTTGTAAGTTTATGATTTATATAAAATTTAAATGATAAACATACGCATTTGCAGTTCAATTCCGCGCATTTTTCACATATAAAAGAAGCCCTTGCAGAAAATTTAAGGCATTTAAAACACGAAATAATCAAAAATCGCTGGATGCTGTTTTTTGTAACAATTAACAATGCGTCTTGTTTAGCAAAAATATCTCCAGATTGATTCAACACACTGAGCTTATCGCTATGGGAAACTTTATATTGATGCCCTATGCATTGCTGTCAAAGACAAGGCGAAAATCTCCAACGAAGACAGACTTAAGCTGAAGTCCAACGTGCATTCTTCCACGCTTGCTGTTGCCTTAAATCTAGAAAAGTCCAAGCGACAAAACGGCTTTCTTTTTGTCCCTGCGTCATTTTAATGGTTTTCACATCCACTGCATCGCTCTTCGCTAAGGCCTTTAAAAGCACTGGCAATGTTGTTTTCTTGGAAACCAGCGTACTAAACCAAAGACATTGTTCAGCAAACTGGATGCTCTCTTGTACCATTTGGCAGACAAATCGCTCTTCGCCGCCATCACACCAGAGTTCGTTCTTTTGACCGCCAAAGTTTAATACCACCTTGCTCCGATCAACTGGCTTGCCCAGTTTTCTTAATTTTTGCGTTGCTGTCGCGTTGGCTTCATCTTGTGAGGCATGAAATGGTGGATTACACATGGTCAAATCAAAACGATCTGAAGGTTTAATCACCCCTTTGAAAATATTATTCGCAGCCTTCTGCAATCGAATCCGAATCCCTTTACGCAGATTCGGATTAGCCTCCACAATAAATTGAGCACTTTTAACCGCTGCAGAATGAATATCTGAGCCGACAAATTTCCAACCATAGCTCCGATGACCAATGATCGGATAAATACAGTTCGCGCCAACCCCAATATCTAACACTTGAACGGTATGTCCTGTTGGAATCTGCCACTCATTACTGGCACTCAACAAGTCAGCCAAATAGTGAATATAGTCCGCTCGCCCGGGAATAGGCGGGCAAAGAAAATCTTTGGGAATATCCCAATATTGAATGCCATAAAAATGCTTAAGCAATGCTTTATTGAGCATTTTCACAGCCTGTGGATCAGAAAAATCTACCGATAAATCATTATATTTATTTGGGCTGACAAAAGGTGCAAGTTCCGGACAACTCTTGATGAGTTGAGGAAAATCGTAACGACTGCGATGCAGATTTCGTGCATGTAGTTCCGATTTTTGTTGCGGAAAAGATTTCTTTGCTTGCGCCATATGAATGCCAATAATCAACGGGAGAACAGAATCATCTGATAAGGCAGGATCTATACCTGCAAATTAGTTGATATTGTACGTGAATTTACCCCCCAATTGCTCCCCCAACCTGTTATTTGTCTTTCTGCAAATCAATAACCACGTGGACATCTATTCTTATTTAATCTGTACATTTTTGGTTGCTATAGCATTAGATTTCATTAAAAAAACCGTGGAAGATGAAGAATCAACAAAAAAGCCCAATCTGTGATGATAGGGCTTTTCATATCAGCATAAAATAATGATTTATATGAAATAAAAGTTAGTGTAAGCCCAAAGTAGAAATGTCCGGTTTCTCCAAAGTAAAAATGTCCGCTTTTAGAATATGCACTTTTGCAATTTTCTTAGCGGACGGTTTGATATGTTGGTGTCTATGTCGGATAAAGAACTTAA
>NZ_VOYN01000109.1:0-2793 GCF_013420275.1 Acinetobacter sp. YH01020 | reverse complement strand
GCCCTACAAGAACCACTAAAATCGAGTATAGGCTGTATTCCTGATTCATTACGATAAACAGGACTGCTGTGAAAAAAAGTAGTGGTAAAGGAGAAAGTAAGAGAGCTTTTACTATTTTTTCATTTGAATATTTCACTAATTTAATTCTCTTATCTACTCAATAAATAATAATACTATAACGATTTTATTGGAGGTTTTTTGATTCCATTTAACATAATGGTGGTTATACGCAGTCAAAAATGGGAGCCTAAGCTCCCATTTTTATTGATGATTTTTTAATTCTTTAAGCATGGCATCCCGTAAAATTTTATTCATTCGTGTTTGATAGCCTTTGCCTTGGGCTTTTAGCCACTGCATGACATCTGCATCGATGCGAACCGTAGTTACTTGTTTAGTCGGCTTGTAAAATGGATTTTGCACTGCATTTTTCCAGAAGCTGTCATCAAGTTCAGGAATATCTGAAAAATCGATTTCACTGTCTGGACGTTTAGCTAACGCTTCCAGTCTTGCCTTTTGTTCTTCAGACAAAACAGGAGGATTATTCAAATCCATTTTGTAGGTAACGGTTTTGCTCATATTGTTTCCTCTCTTTTTTCTCTGCCTGTCGTGCCGAAATAATGCGGATATGATCAATCCCATTATGATCTTGTACAGTATGAGCCACTAATAAAACTGTCTGGCCGTGTACGAGACCTATCGCTTGCCAACGATATTCACCATTTTCAAAGCGATCCTGTTTGAAGACGGCATAGGCATCATAAAAAACCAAGGTTGCATCTTCGAAAGCTACACCATGTTTTTTGAGGTTTGTATCTGCTTTATGCTCATCCCATGAAAACTCAATTTCCATAGTTGTATCGCTTTTTGTTAATATAAAAATGTTAATACAAAATTGTAAATTTTGCAAAGTTGTTCCACTTTTTATTGGCAAAATATTACAGAATCGAACATAAAAAAGCCGACTTGTTTCAAAATCGGTTTTTTGGGCATTTTTGGATTTTTCTTGTTTTGTTAAGTATCTGATATTTATATTAATATACAAATGTATTGCGTATAACCACCATTATGTTAAATAGGGAATTCAAAGCTCTTTCTAAGAGTTGGTATAGTGGTAATACTTATTGAGTGCGTAAAAGAATTAGATTAATAAAATACTCAAAAGAAAAATAGTAAAAGGGAACTTACAGAAAATAAGTTACCGGCTCTTAAAATTATATTTAAACAAAGAAGCCCAACTAAATGATTGGGCTTCCTCATATCTAACTTTACCTTATGATTTTCATCAGTGTACTGCAAGAATTTAGACTACTTGTTGACTTGAACACCTTTAAAAATCAATTTCTCTTTTTTTTGTGTTTCTATAAGCAGTTGTGCCTGCCCCTTACGAGATTGAAGATATAATGTGGGAGCATTCACCAGAATATCTATCATCGTACTTTCACGTAAGTTGATATCATCAGGACAGCCCATCATTGTGGCAACAATTGGTTGTTCAGCATATAAATGATTGCCCTTAAAATGAATACCAATCGAATTTATATTACAAAACAAATTCCCAATATACAGCATCTTTTCTGCAAATTTTAGCGTGATAGGTTGGTCAGGTTTTGAAGCCAGAAATAATGAATCTATACGTTCACTATTAGCATTTGTTGCCTCGATTAATTCCCAAGAAAATTGCGCCAAGGTCTGCTCACTAAAGGACATCACTTGTAATTCTTGTATCTTGGACTGATCGGCTGATGAAGGCTTATGACAAGCGCTCAAAAGTCCAACGACGAACATCAGTATAAATATTCTAGTCATCGTTATTGTCCGTATAATAATGAGTAACCCTCTTTATAGAGTTCATCAGTAGACATATAGGTCATATATCCATTAGGTTTGGCGGCACCTCCGCAATACCCCTGACCTTTCATGGAAGAACTCCATGTGCCTTGATAAGTTGCAGTAGATAATAACCCTGCCGCCACACTTCCAATAAAGATTGGACCACCACTATCGCCACCCCAACAATCCAACGTTGGACCTGAAACTTTTACCCATGTTGCATTACACACACCTGCCCCTGATGGTCCACATTTATTGTCAGTACCAAATGCTTTAAATGCGGTCGACTGAACCGTACCACAACTATAACCAGTTTTCATTCCATAATGACAGACATACGTACCAACAGGTGTGTTACCTTGTGTACGTCGACCAGTTAGAGTTTTGACCACATTGTCACTGGCGAAAAATTCTGGGTTCAAGGTATGTGTAGATGATACTAAACTCATGGTTTGGAAATCCTGACTACCATTCCAGAAGTCTCCCACAAAGGTTAGTGCAATATTATCATTGCCAGTTGTCTTGCGGTCATCTACAGTAATTTTGTAATTCTTACAGTGAGCCGCTGTGGTCGCAAATTTTGTACCCGCAGCGTTTTTCACATTAAAACCTGTTGTACAATTATAAAAAGTGGTTGAAGTTGTACTATCCGCCATCAGCATGGTTTCTGCTGCCCTTACTGCGGCACTATGTCTTAATGGAATATTAGTGGTCGTTACTTTAAGTGGGACATTGGTTAATGTTCTAGGTTTTTCACTGCTCAGTAATTTCAAACCCTGTGTTTGGTTGGTTGCAGTATGCTTTGGATCATAAAGCTCTAAATCAATGCTATTTTCGGCACTGTTGCAAATAGTCGGTGGTGATAAACTTATCATCCCCTTTTGCTGATGGAGCTGCACATGAACCCATTCAAAGGCCGGCATTTTCAGCGTGACATCATTCTGTGGGCCGTACGCTGGTACT
>NZ_VOYN01000108.1:0-2988 GCF_013420275.1 Acinetobacter sp. YH01020 | reverse complement strand
GTTGAATTTCTTTGTCAGACATAGTGATCAGCATCTATATTTATATCCAGTCCATGGTGATAAAAACCATCATAAACTAGACATTTTTATTGGTGAGAATATAGACACTTTAAATGGGTTCTAACATATGTTATTTCGTATAACAGCCATTATGTTAAATAGCGTTAAAGATTGGCTAATAATTTCTCTGTTGAAAAAGTAATTTTTATATAGGGTTGGTTTACGATTCAGCTCAATGATTCAATAAAAAATCACTTCTAAAAAATGAAACTTAAATAAAATAATTCACAGGCTCAATTCTTACGAGTCTCATGATATATCATATGATTTTTTAACACTTTATAACTAGTTTTCTTATAACTAGTTTTCAGAGAATAAAATGCCTAAAAAATTTATATTGATGTTTACTCTTGGATTTACTTTTAGCTTATCTCAAGCCAATGCAGAAGAATATCCAAACAAATACGGTTCACCAGAAAAAGCACATAAACTTTATGTGAAAGCAAAAAGTATGTCTTCTCACTCATCAGAGCAATTCAAAGCTTATGACGAAGCGGTAAAAGCTGGTTCTTATGACGCAATGCTTAATAGCGCATATAACTTCATGCACTTCACTGGTGGCGCTGAAAACTTCAAACGTGGATTAATGGCAATTGAACCAGCATTAAAATTGAATCACACTGATTTCAACCGTTATGCCCTTATTGGTTATGCATGGACTGGTGATCAAGTTAAGGCAAAAGAGGTCTTAGATCGTGAGCTGGCAAAAGGCGATAACATCAAGGCTCGTTTTGTTTGGGATTATGCTCGCTATACAGGCAATGGCTTCTACAATGCACCTTATGAACCTAAAAAAGTGTGTGATGAAAACGAAGAAAAATTCAATGCCAAAAATGCCAACGAACTTGAAGCGTATCTTGTGGGTCGTTGTTACTTTGACGGTGTAGCTCGTACTAAAGATGAGTTAAAAGGCATTAATATCTTTGAGCAATACAAAGATAAAGCTTGGGAAGCAAGCGACACACTTGGGATTCTCTATACAGTGGGAACCAAGCATACTCCACAAGACTTCAATAAAGCCGCTGATCTTTTAGAAATCCGTAAATCAGTGAGTAGCTTTAGACGTTTACCTGAAGCGAGCTATTACGCTGCCATTATTGAAATGGAACAAGGCTTAAACCGTGATGATCCATTCAAACGATTTGAGTACGCAGCAGGTTATGGTAATTACCAGGCTCAATGGATTGTGAATACATACAAGACCAAAGGCAGCGAAAGTACAAATCCAAAAGATTTGATTAGGATGAATCCCCCAGCAGATCCAAAATTGCCAAAAGGTTCACCTCGCCTACCTGACTTTCAGTTTGTGAAAGGTGCAACGGCTCTAGCTTCTAATTCAAGTTCAGCGCTTACCCCTGAAATGAAAAAGCAAATTGCGAACAGCCCTCGTATGCAACAACTAGGCGCATATTTACGTGCTAACAAAGTTTTGCCACACGATTACACAAACTTGCAAGGCTGTAAGGAAGCTCAAACCGCATATAAATACGGTAAATTCCCAGATGAGACGGACAACATTTACGAAGAATCTGCTGCGGCCTATGCTGTATGTTTAGCTCAGTCTAAACCGTTCCGTGCATTGCAAAAGAACCCAACTCAAATGGGTTACAAAGTACTAGATGATTTGATGAAGCGTAATTATCGAAAAGGATTTGATTTAAAACAACTTTACGACCGTGAATTTCGTTAATAGATAATTTGTCCAAATGATTAAAGCTTGCTTTTAGAAAATAGAGACTAGCTTTAATTAATTTAAATGGACTTTTTTAGTAAAGACCGGTCAACTAGCTAAATTTCAATAACATTCGTGAATTTTTCTACAATTTACATAATACACCTTATACGTAATGCTTGATATTTCTCTTTAAATATCATTATATTAAAGCAAGCCGTTCTGGAATATAGGGCACCAGAGCGGCTTTTTATTGATTATTCATGTTCCACGCTTAAAATTCGAACAGTGTTTCATGATTTTTATAAGTTAAACTAAATTTAGTTGCTAATCCCAATAAGCTATTCACTAACTTGTAAATATCGGTATACCGCCTGACGACTAATCCCAAAAGCTTTCCCTAATGCCATTTTCGATGGATACTTCCCCTCCTTCCATGCTTGTCGTAAAGCTTCAGCTTGGTCAGGCTTTAGTTTATGCACCCGACCTTTGTACTTCCCCTGAGCAGAGGCGAGTTTTATTCCTTCCTTTTGCCGCTCTAAAATGATCTCACGTTCGAACTGTGCAAAAGCACCCATCATTTGAAGCATCAAATTATCCATCGGGGTGGATTCGGCTGTAAAAGTAATATTTTCTTTTACAAACTGGATGGCGATCCCTCGTTTGACCAGTTTATCTACTTCAGTGACCAAATCTTTTAGGCTTCGCGCAAAACGATCCATTGAATGTACAATCACCCTGTCCCCTTCCCGGACATAGTTCAACATTTCCTGAAATTTAGGTCGGTCAGTATTTTTACCTGAAGCACGGTCAACAAAAATCCGGTCGACCTCAATTCCTTCAAGTTGACGTCCAGTGTTTTGCTCGACAGAACTTACCCGGACATACCCTACTTTTTGGCCTTTCACTTTTTCACGCCCCAATTGGATAAAAATGAACAATTTCGTAAATTATAATTCTATAACACTAAAGTTACATGTTACTTATGATTAAAAATAATTTAAATGATACATAATTTCATGAACTTTCAGATTGTAACTTTAGAGTATACTCTATAATTACATATATTTGTTTGAAAATTCCATATAATCTGACACCTCAGACATTTTTTTAAAAAATAGTTTAAGATGGCTTTGTTGCACAAAGATTTGAAATGCAAAGCGCCCCTAATTGAGCCAAATTTAAGGCGTAACTTGGGTAAGTGGTCGACCTAATTCCGTAAATCTGTTGAGGACTGCTACACGTGCATGAATTTC
>NZ_VOYN01000107.1:0-3010 GCF_013420275.1 Acinetobacter sp. YH01020 | reverse complement strand
AACGTCTGATAATTTTTGAATATCTTTGAATTTCATCCAAGGATTATCCCTCGAATTAAATAATTTTGCTGATTAATTTAAGATCAAATAAATTGTACGTTTTTTGATTTATGACGGAAGTCTAATAGTGCGTTTTATGAATTTATCGCAAAATACTGCTACAGCTATCGTTATTTTTAGGAGATTGGACTATAGCTTAAGTCCTTTAGATAGATTTGTTTTTTTTAGACTCTGGCTAAAGTATGCTGATCAACAAATAGACATGAGTACACCACATACACTTGCAAAAGAAATTGGTATACATTCAGTGAAACTAAAAAGCTCAGTTCAGCTGCTCATAGATAAAGGAATACTAGAATGTATTTCTGATAATAGAATTAAGGCCGCTAATATTTTTAATAGTCAGCATGATTTAAGATATATTCACCACATTATGCGTCAGCTTGAGACTCAGAAGAATAATGGACAGTTATTTTGTTTTATTCATAAAATTTTGAGCATTATTTATGAAGTCAGAATTAGTCATAAGCAAAGCGAAATATGCAAACTGTTAAATATTGATTATAAATCGTGGCTCGTTTTGTTTTGTTTAGTTGTTCATAGTGATGGTAGTGGAATAGTTTTAAAGGTGGGAATGCATGAGTTAGGTCTTTGTACAGGAATGAGTAGGCATTCCATTTTGCGGTCATTAGATAAACTTTTCTCTTTTGGAATATTACGCTCTAAAATAAATGGAACGTTAGATAATGCACTTCTAAATTTTACTTCAGCGATTTATCTAATTAATTTATCACATCCAATTTGGGGAGAATGTGCTCAATACAGAAAGTATTTTTTGATAAAAAATCCATCACCTCATAATTTGTTAGTACAAGCATTGGATAGTTTGAATAGCTTGGATGATTCTGAACGATTTTTATATTCAGAGATTCAAACTTTGAAGTATTTTGAAGACTTTAATTTTTACCAATTTGAAAATGATACAGCTGCTTTGGCTAATTATTTGGAAGCGTTTAATTTTACTTTAGGGCTTAGCGATATATTTGCTGTAAAGATGAAGATTTCTAAATTCAGGTCAAGCATCAGGCTGAAAACAGCTGACAACCAAATGGATAATCTGCAGCGTTTAGAATTTATGTTTAAATACGTTGCTAAATATTTGCCAGCAGATCAGCTGTATGCATCGAGCAAGATAGATATATTTGATGATTTGGAACTCTATGAGAAGATTTTAGAATTTAAGAAGTATTTCAGTTTTAATGATCTTGAATTCTATAACATGCTAGAAAATCAAATAACAAAAATTCCAAAGAATGAACTCATACAAATTTTAGAAACCACACAATTGCAGATTTACAGCTTTATCACGCAATATTTATTTAAAAATGAAGCGCTTCATTTGATAGATGCTGCTCAGAAAAAAGTTCTTGGTATTGGGCCTATACCGTTAGCTGGTGATGTGCAAATGAGCGGTTATGTGGTTTCGTCGCCTACAGAAAATGATCAGTTATGTATTGTCACATTTAATCCTGAAGGCAAGGGTTATAGGAAAGTCCAAGAGGAGGTTGAGATGACTATAGAAAATCAAAAGTTATTTGGTTTGTTGGATCAATCTTGTACGGCTTTAACCTTTTAAAATACAGTTGTTGAACTGATACTAAATTTCAGCCGAAAATCATTTTTCTGACTTAACTAAGTTGACAAAAATAACTAATCATGCGAAAAGGTTTTTTTAGTTAACAGATGTTCACACATGCCTCGGATTGTTTCTGTACCACTTAGTTTAGAACAGCGAGAACGACTCATTTTTCTGGCCAAACATGCAAAACATTGGCGTGAAAGACAACGTGCCCAAACTATTCTCTGGCTTTCCGAAGGTAAAAGTGTTGCAGAAGTTGCCACTCTACAAGAACGTATCCCAGAAACCATAAGGCTACAACGCCGACGTTGGGAATTGTATGAGTTTGAATCGATTAAAGAAGGTCATCGCTCAGGTCGACCCAATACATTGATCTCAGACTATCAGGCGAAAATCTTAGATTGGGTCAATACAAGTCCACTCAATGCAGAACAAATCCGAGTCAAACTACATGAAGAATACGAAGTGTCCGTGTCTGTTGAAACCATTCGTAAGTTTTTACGTGATTCAGGTATGGTCTTCAAGCGTACCCGTCATAGCTTGAAAAAAAAGAGATCCGATTGTATTTGAACAAGCAACACAGCAGATTGAAGAATTACGAGAGCAAGCGGCACGTGGTGAAATTATATTAGGTTATGTTGATGAAACAGGGTTTTCATCTACACCTGATAACCGCTATGCGTGGACAAAGATAGGTAATGTTCATGCGGTTGATGCAATAAGATTAAAACGAGTTAATGTCATGGGGTGTTTGCTTTCAACGGGGAAACTGGTGACAAGTTGTTTACAAGAGTCAGTTACAAGCACTTGGTTTTATGCCTATTTAACTGGAATAGCTCAACAAGTTAAACAGACGTATAACCTTCCATTGGTTCTTATTGTTGATAATGCCTCGATTCATAGAAGTAAAAAGATGGCTGATTACAGAGAGCTACTTAAAACTAACTTTTCGACGAATCTGTATTTTATTCCAGCTTATAGCCCTGAGTTAAATCGAATCGAGATGGTATGGAAGCAGATGAAATATTATTGGCGAGATTTTCAAGTCATGACAGCTGATAAAATAGAGCAATGGGTGGAGAAAGTATCAAACCAATTCGGAAAAGAATACATGTTTACTTTTTAATGACAACTTATCGTAACGATGAAATATCTAAAACGCCTAGCTTAGCTGAGGGTTTGAAAATTGGATTGCTCGGCTGAGTTATCTTTTTTGTACCAGTAGCAAGACGGTTTTTATATTATTAATAGACTTCCTTCATAAATCATTTTTCAACCAATTTAATTGTTTATCTTTCACCCAATCTAAATTGTATATGCCAGCAAGTAAATTAAACCGCAGGTTTAATCGTTTACGACGATTTCTATATA
>NZ_VOYN01000106.1:0-3064 GCF_013420275.1 Acinetobacter sp. YH01020 | reverse complement strand
TGTACACAGCGCATTGGGTTATGTATCGCCTTTTGAGTTTGAAGCAATGTACTATGATAAGATTAACCCGTTAGGTCACGTGGCCTAACTTAAATAAAAATGTCTCCGACAAACCCGGTACGGTTCAATTTTGGTGGCTATTCACTATGCTAGAATGGCATATAAATTATTCTGACTAAGTGAATGAAAAATGAATGTAAAAAAAACAGCTTTTTTTTTAGTATTTTTGAGTTTACTTGGTCTTAATAGTTGTACAAAGACTGTACCTCAGAAAGAAAAAAATCTTGTTAAATCAGAGTCTTTATATAAACAAGGTCAAAAATATTTTTTAGGTGATGGTGTAGAACAAAACTATCAAAAAGCTTTGGAATATTTTGAAAAAGCTGCAAATGAAGATTCTGTAGTTGCTCAAAATGATTTAGCAGGTATGTACTTCAAAGGAATAGGTACACAAAAAAATGAAGCTAAAGCTTATTATTGGTTTAATGAAGCATGTAAATTAAATTCTTCTGAAGCTCAGTATAATTTAGGTGTAATGTATGACAATGGATATTATGTAGATAAAGATCGAACAAAAGCTTTAGATTATTATAACTTATCTGCAAAACAAGGATATGCTCGGGCTCAATTCAGCCTCGCTAATGCATATCTTGATGGAAATGGTATTGAAAAAGATATCAATAAGGCCATTAGCTTGTATACCGATGCGGCTAAACAAAATTTACCAGATGCTCAATACAATTTAGCCAACATATATGAAGAAGGAGCTATAGTTCCAAGAGATGAAAAAAAAGCGCTCGATCTTTATATACAAGCAGCAAACCAGAATTTTCCTATAGCTCAAAATAATTTGGGTTATATGTATGCGAATACCTATAATGATCTAGAAAAAGCAAAATATTGGTTTCAACGGGCATTTGAGAATGGTTATAGAGATGCTGGGGATGCACTAAAAAAAATAGAATCAATATCTAATTTGTATTAGTTCAGATTTGATCGTACATTCTTCTTGAAAAAGAGAAAGTTACCCGTTTTGATAAAGGTGTCGAAATCTTAATCAAACAAAGGTAACTTTCTTATGTTGCATACTAACAATCAAATCATTAAACACAAAGTAGAGGTCTGCTCAATTTAGCTGAAGAGCTTCAGAATGTATCCAGAGCATGCAAAGTGATGGGTGTTTCAAGAGATACATTTTATCGCTATCAAGAGTTAGTGAAGTCTGGTGATATTGACGCACTGATCAATAAATCCCGTCGAGTACCAAATTTAAAAAACCGTGTAGATGATGCTACTGAACAGGCTGTTATTGATTTCGCAATTCAATATCCCGCATATGGTCAGCACCATACTAGTAATGAATTACGCAAGAAGGGTGTATTCGTTTCAGGGAGTGGGGTTCGCTCTATATGGCTTCGTCATGATTTAGAAAACTTTAAGAAGCGTTTAAAAGCACTTGAGGCTAAAGTGGAACAGGATGGTATTGAATTAAATGATTAGCAGATTGCGGCACTTGAACGTAAGCATGAGGATGACGTTGCTTGTGGTGAAATCGAAACAGCTCATCCAGGCTATTTAGGCACACAAGAGAGCCTGTAAATAATTTTGTGTAATTGCTTTTCATAAATTAAAGGTGATTGCTTAAGCGGTCACCGAATTCAATAATAAAGCGACTCATGGCTAAACGCCAGTCGCGAATAGGCATATTCCACTTTTTAGATGCTGCATCAATTGCCAGGTAAATCACTTTACGTACAGAATCATCCGTTGGAAAGACTTTCCGCTTTTTGATCGCCTGGCGTATTACGCTGTTTAATGACTCGATCGCATTGGTGGTATAGATGGCTTTGCGTATCTCGGCTGGATAAGCAAAGAAGGTATTCAGATTCTCCCAATGTGTACGCCAGCTTTTGCTGATCTGTGGGTACTTGTCATCCTATGTTTGAGCAAATTGATCCAAGGCTATCAATGCAGCCTCTTCAGTAGGTGACTGATAAACGGCTTTTAAATCCTGAGTGACCGCCTTGTAATCTTTCCATGACACGTATTTCAAGCTGTTACGCAGCATATGGATAATGCACAGCTGGATATGGGTTTGCGGGTATACGCTGTTAATGGCATCAGGAAAGCCTTTTAGTCCTGAGAAGCGCTGCTTCGCAAGGCAGGCGATCAGAATATCCTGCAACCCTCGGTTTTTCAGCTCAGTCAGGACATTCAGCCAGAACTTTGCACCTTCATTCTCAGCCATCCACATACCGAGCAGTTCTTTCTGTCCATCAAGATTAATGCCTAAGGCAAGGAATACAGCCTTGTTGATGACACTGCCATTATGACGGACTTTAACCACAATACAGTCCATATAGACGATGGGATAGATCGCATCCAGCGGACGGTTTTGCCATTCAGCAACCTGCTCCTTGACGGCATCCTCACAGCAGTGCTGTTCGCCTTGGAAATGAGCGTTGGAGATACATCAGCATCGTACATTTCCTTAAAGGTAGCAACAATTTCACGGGTAGTCATACCTTTGGCATAAAGGGATAGAATCTGGCTATCCATTTGCGTGATACGGGTCTGATTCTTTTTAATCAGTTGTGGCTCAAATGTACCGTCACGATCTCGTGGTGTGGTGATCTCAATCTCCCCATCATTGCTAAGCACGGTCTTACTGGAATAACCGTTACGGGCATTTGAACCGTTCTTACGAGCATTCTTTTCATGTCCGAGATGTTCGGTAAGTTCGGCATTGAGAGCCGTTTCAACAGTGAGTTTAGTCAACAATCGGGGGAATTGGTTGAGATCGTCTTCTGTTTTGATTCCTTTAGCAAATTCTGCTGCAAGGTCTTTTAGTTTTTGTTCGTTCATCATGTTGCCTGACTCCGTTGTGAATATGAACATAGCAAATTCAGGCAATTACACAATTTAATTTACAGTCTCTGATGTTCGGGTGCATATCTAACAATAAGTGAATATGATCAGCTTCACCATTGAACTCAATCAAGTCAATCTCCCAATCAGCACAGTTCTTTTTTACAATTTCTTCAAGCCGATTGATCATCTCATT
>NZ_VOYN01000105.1:0-3148 GCF_013420275.1 Acinetobacter sp. YH01020 | reverse complement strand
GGATAATCTTTTTCAGATTCAATCAATAATTGAACCGCTCTTTCTCTGATTTCAGGGGTATATTTTGGTTTTGTCATTGGAACATTCTCTCAAGAAAGTTGGTCTCCGACAAAACCGGTACGGTTCAGTATGGCCTAAAACTACTTTTCTAGAACCTATACCCAGACAACTTCGTAGTACTGAATCACATCTTCGGCAAGGACAAAAACATTATCATATTGCTATAGCCTTAAAATCCTATTGGAATTGTCCATACAAGGATGAAGTTACTCCGGAATGGTTATGGGGGAATTTTTATTTAAGTCTGATGTACTGCTCTGGCTGTACTGATCTAAGTCAATTAACAGCAATTGGTAATACCCTGGTCAACGCTATTGTCAAAGATGAACTCCAAATCTGTACTAAACTTTATCATGCTGGATATAAAACAATCATCCAACCACTCGCACTGCATTATCGAGTACCACAGCGTGCTTATGGTAATCAAATCGAAAATAGACAGATGTATCAGTGGCGTTATATTTGGCTTAATCCCTATGCACAGTTGTTTATACAAGGGATAAAACAGCATGGCTCTCAAGCCTTGAATCAGCAGATGCCACGATATGTTTTGGAGTCTATCTCTACTGTATTAGGGAAATTACCTAAAGAAATTGATTTGAGTCATCAGATCTTAGGTCTGAAAAAACTACTACGCCGTAATGATAAACAGTTAGCAGAGCTTCGTTCACTTACACCTTTTGATCATTCAAACTTAGCCATTGAGCTTGACTCTTATTCGGGCTTAGATATGTGCTTAAGCGAGGTTATGCGAGGTCGTCTCAAAACGGTGTCGTTAACACCTATTGATCAGGCGAGAGCATGGTTAGATCACAACATCTTGCAGACGCAGTTAACACATATTGAGCGGGATATACCACTACAGACAGAAAAGGCGGTACCAGACTTAATTACAGCTCACCAGCAACTCAAAGAAATTCCATTTGAATTGATGCTATTTGAAAAAGATCTGACTGAAGTTGATAAGCGTCAGAAACGGCAGCGTAAAAGTGAACGTGTGAAATGGATCAGATGGACAAGCATTCAGAAGCGACTAGAAGAAAAGAAGCCTCACGTTGGCCTGTATGAAAAAAATCTAATAGAAGCACAGCTCAGGCTACTGGGTTGGATTTTTCATCTTAAGTCTCAAAAGATGAAACTCAATAGCATCGAGCGGTATTTAAGTAGTATCGCTAAAGATTACTTATTCCATGTCTATATGTTCCCAGGTGATATAGATAACATGGATCAAGAAGATTGTGAGGAACTGTACGACGCTATCTTAGATAGTATTGATGATCGAGATCAAGCGAAACGTGAGACTGATCCTAAGGCCAATCACGGACGTGCACAGTATGCATTTGGCAGACTTAAAGCATTTCATCAGTTTTGTATGAAACAATACCGTGTCCCTAAGGTCGGTACCTTTCAATACAATGATTATCATCGTGTACAATTTTGTCATGCCAAATTAATTAGCCCAAAATTGTTCAATCAGCTTAAACAGGTACTAAGTTTAAAGATTGAAAAATGTCAAACAACTAAAGAGCAAGCGTATCTTTTTCAGCTACAGCTCATGTATTTACTCGCATTTCGTTTGGGGATGCGATTGAATGAAATTAGGGGACTTACATTGGCAGAGGTCATTTGTCCTGAACTGATTTGGCGTAATGATACGCTGACCAAACCTGTGCAGATCCGTTTTAATTTACGTAACAATGTTTATCGGAAACTCAAAAGCCAAAACGCAAAGCGTCAGCTTGATCTGAACGCAGTCATGCTCGATGAAGAGTTGGCATTGGTACAGCAATATCTAAAACAATGTATTACACATAATCCAGCGAAAACTAATCATGCGGACAAATTGATTTTTGCCCAAGATGGCGAAATTTTAAGTGAAGCTTATATTAGTGAAATGACCCAAGTGATTTTTGATGAGATATTGGGTGAAGGGCATGGTTATACTTTCCATAACTTTAGACATAGTGCCGCGAATCATTTAGCAATCGCTTGGTTAGGCTCAAAAGAGATGATCATGACCTATACGGATTACACTTGGAGCCGGTGTAAAGTCATGCGTCAGCATTTATTTGGAGAAACTGCAATTCAGCATGAAGCTGTCATACAGCATAAGTGGCGGTTACTAGCTGACTGGATGGGGCATGCAAACATAGAGCAAACAGCATCTCACTATCTACATGTGCTGGATTTGTTGGTGATAGATCGAATTTATCATTTGCCTTGTACAATTCATTGGGACACGATCAAACTGATACTTCAAAATGACTTAACAAGTGCTAACACAGAAATTGTGGATCTTAATCATATAATAGGAAAAGGCCAGTATTTCGATTTTTATCATGCCACATATGCACTCAAAAAAGTGGATTCAGTTAAACCTGTTCAGCCTAAAATAAGTAAAAATGCATCTGTATCTACCATCATCCATGATTACATTAAATATAGAGCCTATGAGGACCATGATTGGGTATTACGCAGTAAAAAGCTCGCTACTAAGTGGGTGGCGGCAAAAAAGCCTCAAAATAATGAGGATTTTAGTGAAGATGAACTCATCTCCTTATATGAAAAAGCCTTAAAGAAAGGTTTTGAAGCAAAGCAATGCGTAGAGATTTCAGCACTGCCAAAGCGGGTTCAACATCAGGTTTTAGAAGCCTTGAGTATTTTAATTGAACATGGAAAGCTGAGAAAAAACTTTATTCATTTTCAATATCGTTTTGATAAGCAAAATAGGCCACGTGTCGATTGGTCCATTCAACATCTGATTACGGGACTGAAGTATTTACTCCCTGAGGATACACAGCTAAAAGTTGATAATGATCCACCGGATAAGTCACAAAAAAGTCGTGAAGTGAAATTAAGCTTTATCAATGAAAAGAATAAAAATACGACACTTTGTATTGCGTTTATTATGTTGATACATGCGATTCAGCAAGAAAAATTGAGCATTTAAAATGAATTGTTTTAAGTTGACAAAAATAACTAATCATGCGAAAAAGTTTTTTTAGTTAACAGATGTTCACACATGCCTCGAATTGTTTCTGTACCACTTAGTTTAGAACAGCGAGAACGACTCATTTTTCTGGCCAAG
>NZ_VOYN01000104.1:0-3355 GCF_013420275.1 Acinetobacter sp. YH01020 | reverse complement strand
CGTAAATTCCATGAACTGCATGTGACCAAAAAAAGTCAGGTTGCTGAACAGGCATTAGTGCTGATTCAGAAACTGTATGCCATAGAAGCAGAACTCAGGAAAAAGACCGATAGTACAGCAGAACAGCACCGCGAATACCGGCAACAGCATAGTCAACCGGTGATGCAACAACTGTATGAATGGCTCAACCAACATCATCTGACGGTGCCATCGAGTTCTCCCACCGCCAAGGCGATCAATTACACTCTGAAGCGTTGGCCAGCTTTAAGCCGCTATCTGGATGATGGCAATCTACCGATTTGCAATAACTGGGTGGAAAACCAGATGCGCCCTTGGGCGTTGGGACGTAAGAACTGGTTATTTGCAGGTTCGCTGCGCAGCGGTCAGCGAGCAGCCAATATTATGACATTAATCCAGTCAGCAAAGCTGAATGGGCTGGATCCCTATGCCTATTTAAGTGATGTGCTGAAAAGGTTGCCGACACATAAAGTGACCCAGATTGAAGAGTTACTGCCACACTGCTGGAAACCTAAATCGAATTAAAAAATAGGTATGGGATTCAGCGGACGCTTACAGTTAATATCTATTTTAAAGAAATATTTAAATAAAAATATTTAGTGATAAATTGTTTTTTAATTGTAGTATTCAAAAGGGATTTGGTAAGAGTGGGGCTTTGTTGCACAAAGATTTGAAATACAAAGCCCCCTAACTAAAGCCTCCGTCTAGCTATACTTCACTGTTCATAGACACCAATTATATTGCTATGATGTCTATGAATCTTACAAAGAAGTTAATAATTAAGACCTTTGACATCTTTGAAGACTTCTTTATAGTGATTCTCTACTTCTTCAGCATTTATGAAGTTATTGTTTGCTACGTGGAGATCAAATGCTCGTTTGTAGTATCTCTTAGCTTTTACAATGTCTTTAGGAATGTATATCTCATCCACATGCAGAAGTGCTAGTAAAAATGCTGAATCAGCGTTACCTGCATCTGCAGTAAAATTCAGCCATTTAAGACTTTCTTCAATATATCCACTTGTTAAATAAGTTGAACCTATACGTGCAGGTTTTGGACATAACTTAGTATTGACTAACACGCATTTTTCCAATGCTTTGATGCTCTTATATATTGCTTTGTTACTTAAGTTATTTAACTTTTGGCGTTCTTCTTCTGTATTAACATAGAGATAGAACATTTGATAAAAAGCATTGGATTCAGCAATATATGGATAAACAATACCATATTGCTTCGCAATTCTATCTAGCTTAGTTGCCAATTTTTCTTCTTCCGCTTCATCGATGAAAGCAGGTAAATGATAACGTTGACCATCATTAGCAGTAATATACTTTTCTTCACCACCAATCATTTCAAATACAATTGCATCAATTTGAGGTTTTAACTGATATTTTTCAATGATAACATCCTCTTGTTGTTGGGTTAGATTTGCTGATGCAGAGGTTGTTCCAATGAGAATATTCAGCATAAATAGGGTTATAGTAGCGAATAGTTTTTTCATTTGTACTCTCAACAGATTTAATGAAGATTCATCTGTTTACTTTTTAATATGGATTACCTTGTAGTTTGGCAAATTCCGTTATGTCATAGGGTTTTATTTAGCGAATTTTATGTTAGCTCAATGGTTATTTACACAGATACCAACCGTAAGAGTTCTCCCAAATACTCCGTCCAGCTTCTAAGGGAACCCCATCAAAATGAACACTTGGAGAAGCTTGAATACCACCAGTATTGGTTAACCATCCTCTCAAACTGATTTTTATATTTTTACCATCATTTGAAAATTGCTCTAAACTGCCAACAGCTACGCCATTAGCTTTTTCATATTGTAGTTGACCTAAAACATAAAGATTTGTAGGGAAATTGAGCGTAACATCTTTACAAACTTTACTACCAATATTTTTGGAAGTTGGTTTATTTGAATTTAAGAAGTTAGTATAAGTCTGTTGTTTTGCTTTTTCTTGTGCTTGATACTTTTCATTTAAAGCTCGTTGTCTAGATTGCTCTATATCTTTTTGTACTTGGTGTTTAAAGTAAAAGCCTGTTATGTCAGAAGTTGGCATTATTTCAGTTTTGAGCTTAACATATCTAAAAGTATAAGATTTTGAGTCCGTTGCACGTTCACTTATTGGCTCAATTAGAACACCCCAGCTTTTATTATTTGGTAGATTGCATCTAAAACCACCAACTGCTTCATCAACTTTATATTTTTTTAACAGATTTCGTGCATATGGATCTCGTACTTGATCCATTGGGCTTGATTCAATTCTATCAAATTTACCTTTTTGATTTTGACAATAAAGACTTAAAGACGTTTTAGGAATCAAAGAATTAGGGTTTCTTATATCCCCATTATTATCCCATACATAAACATAGTCTTTTCCTTTGTTATCTGAACCATTTAATTTCATTTTTAAAACTAAATCATTAGGGCTTGAAAATTTTCTCACTTTTTCTGGCGTTATGCTTTCTATTGTTTGGCAACCATTAAGAGTGGCTAATGAAATAATTGAAACAATATAGATTTTTTTCATAATTAATTTAATATCAAGGTTTTAAATTTAATTAGATGATTTTTCAACACTTTTGTAAAGTACCAAATGGATTAATTTACTTATTAAAAAGAAAGGCTACTCCTAGATAGATGTAGCCTTAAAAGGTTTTTGAGAACATTTCCTTGTTCAATTTTAACGCCTTTATTGGCTGCTCAATTTTTTCATGCTGACTTAAGCCATATTCCACTTCAAATTTCTAAATCTAGGATTTAGCTTTTTCTCGCCTAAGATGGAAGAGCGAGACACTTATATTTTTCATGTCCGTGTGAACATTAACTAGATTAGAAAAGTACCTAGTAACTCCACATAAGCAATATTTCTTCAGTGACCAAACTTGAGGATACTTATGCTTTATCAATCATGGTCTAGTTTGAGCGACCAAGCCCAAACACAGGAATACGACCAAGCATTCCATTAACCTTCTTCTAACATATTGCCGAACATATTCTCATATGTGCCGACTCAAGCTTTCGCAGTGAGTAATTGAACCGTACCGGGATTGTCGGAGACTTTTTATTTAAGTTAGGCCACCTGACCTAATAGGTTAATCTTATCATAGTACATTGCTTCAAACTCAGAAGAGGCTAGTAAGTTCTCTTCTTTATGGGATTGTAGACTGGCATAAAAAGCAACTTGAATTGAGTTGGTTTTCTCAATCAATAGACTTCCTTCATAAATCATTTTTCAATCAATTTAATTGTTTATCTTTCACCCAATCTAAATTGTATATGCCAGCAAGTAAATTAAACCGCAGGTTTAATCGTTTACGACGATTTCTATAT
>NZ_VOYN01000103.1:0-3371 GCF_013420275.1 Acinetobacter sp. YH01020 | reverse complement strand
GCTGATACCAAGTGCCTTGGCCGCATGCCGAAAATTCAGATGCTCGGCGACGGCGATGAACTGAACAAGGGAAATGAGCGGTATCCTGCCAGACAGGATACCGACATTCACGAGGTTTCGATGGTTAGTGCGCCGCATCGGAGCGGGCCTGCTACCAGTCGTCGGTTAGACGACTGGCGACTTCTCGGTGGCAGCCCCACGGAGCCGAAGGAGCACCAGCCCCAACGAAACCAGTACCGCCATCGCCGTGGCGTAACAGATCACGGGCCACGCTGTGTCACCGTTTAAAAGTGCCACCGCCAATGTCCCGACAATGCTGACTATCAGGCTTTGAACGCAGAAGTAGAACGCGACCGCTGATCCCGCGATGTCGTCGAACTCTGCCAAAGCGCCGTTCGCGGTAACGGACACCGTGAAGACAATACCGACCGCGACAACCCACATCGGTAGGATGAAGGTGAGGAATGACGGCGAGCCGTAAAGTTCGCCGATCCCCAACAGGACCGCTCCGCAAACAAGCAACGCCATCCCACGCGCCACGCATCCTGCGATGCCCCATCTGGCGACAAAGGACTTCGCGAAACGGGTTGTCACGATCATTACAAGCGCGACAGTGGCGAAGGCAAAGCTGAATCCGATCTCGGAATATTCCGCTTGGCCTATGAGCACACGGGGAGCCGTCGAGAAGAAGACGAAGTAGGTGCCCATACCGGCGCTAAAGCCGACAGTGTAAACCCAAAAAGCCGGACTCGCGAAGATCGGCAAGACAGATCGGCGCGTCTTGACTTGATCCAGAGGGCGGGTTTCGTGCCACCTGAAACCCGCATTTAGGAGTGCGAGCATCGCCAGTATAGCCAAAGTAATGAATATCGCCTGCCATCCCAAGAACTCGCCGATCAATACTCCGGCGATAGGGCCGAGCGCAGGCACGAACGCCAGCATCGAACTGAAAAGGCCGTAGATGACGACACCCTCAGGACGGTTGGCATAAACGTCGCGAACCGTCGCGAACGTCGCCACCAGCATGGCCGACGCGCCCACTGCTTGAAGTAGACGGAAAGCGACAAAGGCCGGTGCAGTTGAAGACCAAGCTGCTCCCAGAGACGCAATGACGAAAGCCGTTGCGCCCGCAAGTAGAATTGGCCGTCGCCCGATTCTGTCTGAGAGCGGACCAAAAATCACCTGGCCCACGCCGAGCATCACCATATAGAGGCTCAACGTGAGTTGGATCATAGCGGGCGTCGTGTTCAGGATGCCGGGCATCGCTGGAACGACAGGGAGATAAATATCCATCGCCAGTGAAGCGAGGATGTCGAAAGGAGCCATCAGCAGCAGTGCTGCCGGCAGCGTATAGGCCCACGCGGGGCGTGTGGTGGTCATGACGAATCAACCCTCGATTAAGGAATACCGGGCGACGTCTGCTCGTCAGCAATCAGATGAGACTAGCCTTACAGAGCGCCGCAACAACAATACTGGTTGTTGCGGCTTACTTGTCTGCTGACTTGGAATTTCCCATCTGATTACTCCACGCTTACGAATATGAATTGCTACATTTTATCCGATTATCTTTTGCTTCGCAATGCGGCATGGGCGCACTCAGCGTTCCAGCCCCCTCTGCCGCCCTAAATGCTTGCTCCAATGCATCGAGCACCATATCTGTATTCATCCGTGTCGATACTTTCCATCCAACAATTGCTCGTGAGAACACATCAATAATAAATGCAGTATAAACCCAGCCTGAATTTGTTTGAATATACGTAAAGTCACTCACCCACAGTTGGTCAGGATGATCAGCAGTAAAATTACGTTTTACCAAGTCATCCGCTCGTTTTTGATCATCTCGGCTACGGGTGGTTTGTTTGTTCTTACCACGCCAAACACCTTTTATACCTAGCTTTTGCATTAATCGAGCAACAGTACAGCGCGCAATAATATAGCCTTCACGTTTCAGTTTTTGCCAGACTTTACGTACACCATACCGACCTGAACTTTCCTTCCAAATTCGTTTAATCTCCTCAGCATGATGCAAGTCATGTAAATCTCGCTTTGCTCGATGTTCTGGATTTTCACAGAGATCTAGAGTCCGGTAATAGGTTGAAGGTGCGATCGGTAAAATTCTACAAATCGCCTCGACTCCGTACAGCTCTTTATTATTATGGATAAAATCCACCATTATTTGTGTGGGCGGTCGAGCTCCGCCTGGGCGAAAAAAGCGGCTGCTTTACGTAGAATTTCATTGGCGCGTTGCAGTTCTTTATTTTCGCGTTCGAGTTGTTTGATACGTTCTTGGTCTGAAAGCTGCTGTACTTTAACTGGATTTTGTTTATCTAAATATTTTTGATACCAAACACGTAGTGTTTCAGGAGTACAACCCTTGCGCAGTATACTGCTCAGGGAGCAATAGCGGTGATCGCAGCCCAATTCGATGGATAATCTTTCTCGGATTCAATCAATAATTGAACCGCTCTTTCTCTGATTTCAGGGGTATATTTTACTTTTTTCATCGGGACATTCTCTCAGAAAGCTTGGTCTCCGACAAACCCGGTACGGTTCAAAAATCTTCCATTGATTTATTTATATCTGTTAAACCAGTCGCATTATGAAATGTAATATAAGTAGAAATTTCAGTATAAATGGTCATGATCTTTTCTAAATTTGAATATCTAAGCGTCTTCATTAATCAACCTTATTGATTATTAGTTTCTTCTTTTAAAGCTCTTTGTACTGTTGCTATCCCTACTTTAAACTTTTCTGCAACACCTCTAAATGTTGAATTTTCTTCAGCCATTGCTTTTCGTATTTCAACATAGTCAACCTTCCGCTTTCTTCCCTTATATAAGCCCTTCGCTTTGGCTTTTGCAATTCCTTCCTTTTGACGCTCACGGATCATGGAGCGTTCAAACTCTGCAAATGCAGCAAGCATCTGAAACATGAGTTTATTTATTGCCGATTGTGCTACATCATGACTGAAGGTCAAATTCTCTTTATGAAAAATAATGGTTATACCACGATCATTCAGACTATTCACAATTTCGTTCAGATCATTTGTATTACGTGCCAGACGATCAATACTATGAACATGCACCGTATCACCTTCACGCAGATAGTCGAGCATTGCATTTAACTGAGGACGTTCACGGCTACCACCGCTTGCCTTTTCAGTAAAGGTCTTATCCAGGCTGATTCCATCTAATTGACGTTCAGTATTTTGTTCAGTTGAACTGACTCGAATATATCCGACCTGATTAGGCATTCTGTACCGTTAGAGTTTAGATAATTAAATACATATTGTACCGAAATTAAATATTAAGTCTATAAATACGGTTTTTGAGTTGCTTTTTAAGACTTTATTTTGTTCCGTTAGGCTATAC
>NZ_VOYN01000102.1:0-3372 GCF_013420275.1 Acinetobacter sp. YH01020 | reverse complement strand
GCTTGGCCAGAAAAATGAGTCGTTCTCGCTGTTCTAAACTAAGTGGTACAGAAACAATTCGAGGCATGTGTGAACATCTGTTAACTAAAAAAACTTTTTCGCATGATTAGTTATTTTTGTCAACTTAACAACATCGCCTCGTTTATTAGTTACCACTGTGACTGATGGTTTTGCTGCAACTCGTGGTGTGCCACTATTTTCTCCACCTGCTCTACCCATGAAAAAATTTATCAATGGTGTATTAATAGAAACAGCATTCCAAAATCAATTTAATGATCATAGGAATAACGTAAATTGAAGAAAAAAATTGGAATTTTTATCATCCTTATAGGCCTAATTATGGTAATAGCTGCTAATTTTGAAAAGAAATATGAAACTCAGATCAGTATTGACTTAGATGAAGATATAAGGAAAGATAATTTAAAAATAATAATAAATACATATGGTTATTTACTAGATGGTTATGAGCCAAGTAAACATATTGGTCAGACAAATACGTATTTATTTTTATATAAGGATGCTCAGATTCAAGATTATGGAAATACTAAAATCAATAAATATAGTGATTATTATATCTACGCTAAATATGGAAATAAGTATGCAAAAATGAAGTATACAAACTCTTTAGTTATGGGAAATAATGAAACTTCTATAAAAATTTTTATTAAAAAATTTAATAATTTATATTACATTTCTTCAAGTAATATAACACCCAGTATTGAAGCTATTTCAGAAAATTCCTTTAAAGACATAGATGCTTTCAAGAGTAATAAGCATGACATTAAGATGTTAGGCTATCTAGATAAGCCTTAATTATTATGTTTACCTTAAGTCTAATTTATGAATTTTTTTATAAATGCTTAATATTAATTTCCTGTTGGAAAGCCATGAAACATCCATTGTATTCCCAATAAGATTACTAAAATGAGGATCACCCAAACAATAATCTTTAACATATACATTTTGTAAGTTTTCCTAAAATTAACATAATACGCGTTATACGAAATGCTGTTGTTAGAACCCATTTAAAGTGTCTATATTCTCACTAATAAAAATGTCCGGTCTATGATGCACATCAACAGCTACTTGGACACCAATTCTTATTAAGAATGGACACTTACTATTTACTTGTTTGGTGTCACTTTATGCCGTAAAATGGCATTAAAAAGATTAAGAGGTGTTAAATGTCTACGCTAATTAAAAAAAGAGTTCAATATACTGTGGATGAGGCAATCTCAGAATCAGCAGAGTACATAATCAAAAAAGTTGGGCTAACCCCTGCATCTGTTTTTAGTATGGTTATGGCTGAAATTGCTAAAACAGGTCGAATTCCTGTGAGTAATCAAATAAGTGATGATGATTTTAATACAGCACAACTCATAGCCCTGAGCCATAATATTCCGAGTGTAAAAGTATCCGATACAAAATCTGCTCAAGAGTTTTTAAATGATGATGGTGGATACTAATGGCACAGGACTTGTATTGGGCTTACGTTGGTTTTACAGACATAGCAGATGGTAAAACCCGTCCAGTTTTATATATTCGACAAACAAAAAAAGACTACATCGTATTCCGTTTAAGCAGTCAATATGACAATAAATCTGACTTTATTAAAAGTAAATATATTGAAATTACAGATTGGAAATCGGTTGGACTAAGTAAAAAATCATGGATTGATACTGTACAGACATATCAATTGCCAATTGATATGACAAAATTAACTTACATTGGTAAACTTTCTAAAAATGACTATGAACGATTAATTAATCATCTTAAAGAGCAATAACTGTTTGTCCAGATTAGCACAATACTTAATGATCATTTAAATATGAATTTGCAGTAAAAAACCAGCAGAATCTTCGCAGCTGATTTTAAACAGCATCAGGTCGAACTTTATCTGCAGCCAGACACATCGGTGGGCGGTGGGACTAACAGTTATGTTTTTGGAAGATGTGTAGTAAAGGTCGACCTACTAAGCAAAAAACAAGTGAAATCCGCAAAAAAAAGTCGCCTAAGAGTATTGTCTTTTAGAATCCACCACTTAAGCTAAGCGAAAGTGGTGGGAGTATGTCAGTACGTTTCTGTTAAAACACCTAAAACCCCATTAATAATCATATCTACCGCAATAGTCCCAATCAGTAAGGCTGACAGTCGCCCGACAATATCAACATAACGGTCAATATATTTGGCATGCTTATAACGCAAATGGTCATGCGCAAATTTCATTAAAATCATCAAGCCACAGGTCAACGCCAAAGTCAGAAAAATAATCATCGCTGCGCCGCTGATTGGCAGTGCCATACCTGTCACCACAGCAGCACTGATGGTTCCTGGACCAATCATAAAAGGCATCGCAATGGTTCCTGCCAAATGCTCAGGCGCACCACGCATTTCACCAATGGTATCTGCTCCCTGAAACACGTAGCGATAACCAATCACCAAGAAGATCAGACCACCAAATATTTGAAAGGCTTCAAAGCGTACATTTAAATATTTACTAAAAATCGCTTCCCCACCCCATGCGAACAGCATAAATACTATAAAAGCAATGAGACAGCCCTGAATCAAGGCTTTATTAAACACTTTAGCTTCGGAGTTCCGAATCATGCCAATCATGTAAATACTCATTAAAAACGGATTCAGCAATGAGAAAAACAAAGCAAAAGCATGTAAATATGAGGTCAACATGGTTCCTCCTAATTATCCTTGAGGGTCTGGAAATAAGGGACGATTCCCTGGACTGATTCGATTGATATGTAAGAAGGTCATATGGCGCTCATAACGATCCAGCACATCATTAATCACTTGCTCTTTGGTATAACCAACAAGGTCGTTGCCTTGAGAACCTTCATACAAATAAGTTTCAAGACGGTAGTAGAAGCGTTTACCCAGTTTGCCTCGTTCACTAAAGGTCGGAGCGATATAACGTACTGGCCAAATTTGATAGACAAAGTTTTGTTCTTCTTCCAAATGAATCATCAAATCTAAATGATATAGATTTGAGTCTTCTTCTAGCGCACTTTCTTGAACACTGATGTCGATACCACGTTTTTGCATTTCCTCGGCAACCGCCATCACCGCAGGCCGGCAGATGTCATCGAGCATACGCCGAGTTTCAGTTGTTCCTGGATGGTGCATGACTCGGGACAAACGCTTTTTCCAGTTGAGGATGTCGACATTGCCCACCACGGGTGCAGCATTTAAACTGCTACTAGCTTGTCGATAGTCTTCTAAACGCAATGACTTGTACTAGCTCAAACCTGATCTGACAGTTACCCATTTTTTATTGTGTCTGTCAGGTTAAATTTGAGCTAAATTCTTCTCAGCCCAAATCCGTTTTCCATCAAGTAAAGTTTCAAGTGGTGTACGACC
>NZ_VOYN01000101.1:0-3376 GCF_013420275.1 Acinetobacter sp. YH01020 | reverse complement strand
GAGTGATGGGAGAGAATGTTCAAGAGTGGATTCTAAATGTTCAGATAAAGACATAAAAAAATGAGCGTATTTACATACACTCATTTTTACTACATTTTACTAAAATTTGCTTAACTGACTGGCATTAATGCAATTGCATGGCTTTTTTTCCCGTAAATTTAGTGTAGCGTTTATTACTTTTTAAATGGAAACGCATATTTCACAATACGTTTTAGTACACTGCCGTACTGTTTCACTAAACTTGCGTTGTTATAGTTCAAACCATATTTTTCACAGACCGCCTGCACTTTTGGCGCCATTTTACGATAACGACGTGCAGGAACGTCAGGGTATAAATGGTGTTCGATCTGATGGCTTAAATGCCCTGTCAAAATGTGAAATGCTTCTGAACCAGTAAGGTTTGAAGAACCACGGATTTGACGCATGTACCAATGTCCACGGCTTTCATTTTCAAGTACTTTTTTCGGGAAAACTTCAACATCTTTGGTGAAGTGACCACAGAAAATAATGCTAAACGTCCAAATATTACGAAGACCATTCGCAACGAGGTTCCCTGTGAGCACAGGTAATGCTGCAGGCCCTGCAATAAGCGGGAAAAACACATAGTCTTTAAATAATTGCTTGCCGATTTTGGCTTGCATTGGCTTCCATTCTTCTTTGGTCTGCTGTTTTGTTTTGCGACCTTTAAAGTATTTACCCAATTCAAGGTTTTGAATGGCAACACCCCATTGGAACAATAAGCAAAATGGAATGCTATAAATCGGTTGTAATAGATAGCCCGGCTTCCAACGCTGTTCTGGGAATAAACGAACGAGACCATAACCAATATCATCATCCATACCTTTAATGTTGGTATAGGTATGATGTTTAAAATTGTGAGTTTGGCGCCAGTTATCTGCAGTACCCACGATATCCCATTCATAAGTCTGACCATTGAATTTAGGATCATTCATCCAGTCATATTGACCATGCATGACATTATGACCTAATTCCATGTTTTCCATGATTTTGGCAAAACCTAAAAGACCTGTGCCTAAAATCCACGCTGGCGGAAACCAACCTGCAAACAATAATGCACGACCTGCCATAGATGAATATCGAATAGTCGAATACACACGACGAATGTATTTCGCATCCTTTTCACCTAAGTCATCTAAAACTTCTTGCTTAATCGCGTCAAGCTCACGCGCAAGTTCATCTAATTGCGATTGGGTTAACTCACGGTTTTTAGGATTTTTAAAATATTCAATTTTTACAGGCATGTTCATATTTTTTCTACCTTATAAATCAATAACGAGATCTGACTGTGCTGAGTTCACACAAATTTTGAGTAAATTACCCGGTTCTTTATTTTGGCTACCATTGACCATATTTTTAGTCGAACCTTCAACTTTGTTGCAGGCACATTTATTACAAATGCCCATACGGCAACCGTGATTTGGTTTGATATTTTGCTGTTCAAGACTGGCTAAAATTGATTGGCCTTTTGGAATACTGACGGTTTTATTGGATTGCGTAAGCGTGACATTCACAAAGCCAATGTCATCCGTTGCAATTGGACTCATGCTAAATGCTTCACTCATAAAGCATTGTGCATGATCAAATAACGCTTCGGCCTGAGTGACGAAACCCGATGGACCACATGCAAACACAGTACTGTGCTCAATGTCGTCAATTTGAGCAGCGTGAGCGGCATTTAATCGTGGATCAGCAACTTCTTCTTGGGTAAAGAAAATTTGAAATTTAAAGTTTGGATATTCATTTGCCAAAGCTTCGAAGCGTAATTTGAATGCGGCATCATCGTGATACTTAACCCAGTACATTAACTGAATTGGTTGCTCCGCAATTTGCTTAGTTTTGCTCATCCCTTTCAATAAACTCAACATAGGCGTAATACCACTACCCGCAGCCAATAGTAGCAAGGGTGTAGAATTTGACACCAAAGTCATATCACCAAAAGGCTGACCAAATTCTAAGATGTCACCAACTTGTGCTTGTTCTACCAGCCAAGTACTCACAATACCCGTATTCACTTTTTTTACGCTAAGCAATACGTGTTGATCATCTAACTGAGTCAAACTATAAGTACGTTCGTAACGGATCCCATTTACACGAGCAAAAACAGGATGATGCTGACCAGCTTCACCCATTTTAAACAAACGGTTCACCTGTATAGTTAGGCTGACCATCTCATTTGCTGCATTTTCTTTTTGTACAATTTTGCCGAGAGCCTGATTACCAGACCATAACGGATTAAATTTCTGCAACCAGAAATTTACCGCATTGACGTCTACAACACTGTCTTTGAGTGCGTTTAAAGGCTTTTTCGCTTTTTCGAGTACATGCATAATCAAATACAACTCATGGGAGGCTTTTAATTATTATACACATGTATATATATTTGTATATACGCTTGTACATTTAATCGACATTTTCACAAAAGCTATTAGCAGACGCTATAATATGTTAATGTTTTTAATCTATTAAAAAATATGACTCAGTCTGCACAGACGAATATGGTTAACATGTACCAGGAAGAATTACATTCTGAAGCTGAAACTCCACTTGCAGTTCGCACTGTAGGCCGTAAAGCAACGATTACCAAGGAAGAACTGTTTCAGGCAGCGCTTAATTTAATTGGTCCACAAAAAAGTATTTCATCACTGAGTTTGCGTGAAGTTGCACGTGAAGCT
The DNA here is from genome assembly GCF_013420275.1 of Acinetobacter sp. YH01020. Taxonomy (NCBI): domain Bacteria; kingdom Pseudomonadati; phylum Pseudomonadota; class Gammaproteobacteria; order Moraxellales; family Moraxellaceae; genus Acinetobacter; species Acinetobacter sp. YH01020. Next base: position 683 of record NZ_VOYN01000101.1, on the reverse strand, counting down.
GGCATTGCTCCAAATAGTTTTTATCGTCACTTCAAAGATATTGATGAATTAGCCATTGAGTTGATTGATCGAGCTGGCGGTGTGTTACGTCAAATTTTGCATGAAGCACGCCTTCAGGCATCACGCCAAAGCAGTATTATTCGTAGTTCAGTTGAAGTATTTATTCAGCAGCTAGATGCCGATGAAGGCAACTTAAGCCTGTTACTCCGTGAAGGCTATACTGGTTCGCATTCTTATAAAAATGCAGTTGAGCGTCAACTCAACTATTTCCAACAAGAATTAAGAGAAGATTTAATCGTGCTTGAACGTTTAAATCAGAGCAAGTTGGCTCATCCTGACATCGTGGCACGTGGTATTACCCAATTGGTGTTTAACATGGGTGCAAAGGTTATTGATCTACCGACAGAACAACGCAAAGAAGTTGCCGAACAAACCATGATTATGATTCGTATGATCTTGGAAGGTGCTCGCCATTTAGACGAAGCACAGATTCGATAAAAATTAACGGTCAGAAAAAAAGGAGACGTTCAGGTCTCCTTTTTTATGAACAAAATTATTTTGGCTCTAGACTAGCAGATTTACACTTAATTTTACCTAATGAGGTTCCACAGCTCAGTTGCTAACTCATTAGGTTCCCTCATCCAACGCCATTCAGTTTCTTTAAGATGATAATCAAAGTACTC